>JASLGB010000309.1 GCA_030150315.1 Dokdonella sp.
GTGGTCCGGATCGTCGATGATGCATTCGACCGGACAGACTTCGATGCACTGCGGCGTCTCGAAGTGACCGACGCACTCGGTGCACAGGTTCGGTGCGATCTCGTAGAACTCGCTGCCGAGGCTGATGGCCTGATTCGGGCAGACAGGCTCGCAGACGTCGCAGTTGACGCACTGGTCGGTGATCTTGAGGGACATGCCAATGTGAGGCTACGGGTTGCGAAAGCCGGAAGCGCGGTTCGGCGCCTCCGGCCCTTGCCCGTACGCCGTCTTACTTCGCTTCGACGAAACGCACGTCCGCGCCGGACGCTGCCAGGCCCTGCTTGACGGTCTCGGCGTCTTCCGGCGCACCGACGAACATCACGACCACGTCCTTGAACGAGCCCGGCGAGGCCTCCTTGAACGCCTCGACCGTGAGCTCGGCAGTCTTGGCCGAATCCGGGCCGCCGAACGCCATCATGTTGCCCGGCAGAACGCCGCGCGCGACCGTCAGCTTGACGTTGTCGAGCTGGTTGGTGCGGTCGTTCACGGTCGCCTCGTCGTCACCGGCCGGCACGAAGTACATGTACGGGCGCGTGCTCTTGACGCCCTGCATGTTGTTGGTGACGACGGTGCTGAGGTACTTGCGCCAGGCGGCCTTGTCGTTCGCGTCGGCCGGCTTCGGCACGCTTTCGGCGGCCTGCTCGGCGGCAGCTTCGGCCGGCTTGTTGTCATCCTTGTTGCAGGCACTCAGCGAGAACGTCGCGGCGGCGGCGACAAACAGGATGGGAACGATCTTGCGCATGGCGTGATACCTCATGGAGTGGTCGATTTCAGATAGCGCGTTCGCAGCGCCTGTTGTACGACGGGATGGACAAAGCCGGAAACATCGCCGCCAAGACGCGCGATTTCGCGCACCAGCGACGAGGAAATGAAGCTGTACTGCTCGGCCGGCGTCAGAAACAGCGTCTCCGCCTCGGGAATCAGGTGCCGGTTCATGCTGGCAAGCTGGAATTCGTACTCGAAGTCGGACACGGCACGCAGTCCGCGCAGGATCACACCGGCGCCGATTTCTTCGACGAAATCGGCGAGCAGGACCGAGAAACCGCGCACTTCCACGCGCTCGATTCCGGCCAGTGCCGTGCGCGCCAGCTCGATGCGCTCGTCGAGCGAAAACGCCGGGCCCTTGGTGGAGCTGTCGGCGACAGCGACCACGAAGCGGTCGAACAAGGGCGCCGCGCGGCTCACCAGGTCGATGTGGCCGTTCGTGATCGGATCGAACGTGCCCGGATATACCGCAATGCGAGCGCGTTGCTGCGAGATCGCCATGGGCGCTGGGTCGTGCTGTAACGGGGGCGTTAGCTTAACGGATCGCGGCGATACAAGGCGTAGTGCACCGCTCCGGCGCGCCCCTCGCGGTGCCGGCGCCAGCCTGGCGGCGGCTCGAATCCCGCGTCCGGGCCGGCTTCGACGTGAATGAAGGCCGTCGGCGCCAACCATCCGGCCTGTTCCAGCCGCGCCGCCGCATCGTTCCAGAGGCTGGCGTCGAAGGGCGGATCGAGAAACACCACGTCGAAGCGGCGCGCAGGCGGCTGCGCCAGATGGCCGAAGGCATCGGCCTGCACGACTTCCGCATTGGCCACCTTCAGCCGCGCCAGATTGTCGCGCAGCGACTGCGCCAGCGCGCGATCGCGCTCGACGAAGACGCACTCGGCCGCCCCGCGCGACAAGGCCTCGATGCCGAGCGCGCCGGTTCCGGCGTAGAGATCCAGGCAGCGCGCACCGTCGATCACCGGAGCCAGCCAGTTGAACAGCGTTTCGCGCACGCGATCGGGCGTCGGCCGAAGGCCCGGCGCATCCGCCACCGAAAGACGCGATCCGCGCAGGCTGCCGGCAACGATGCGCACGTTTCCTGCCGCGGGCTTGTCGCGGGATCGGGTCATTGTTCCGCCTTGCGCCACGGGCGCGGGTGATAGGATTGCATGTTCGTATTCTCGCCCGTACCGCCGCGATGCTGAAGTTCTGGAAAAGGAAGAAACCGGCGGAAGATGCCCCGGTCGCCGCCGATACAACCGCGCAGGAGCCGGTGCTGACGCCGGAACAAGCCGCGCCGGAGCCGGCAACGCGCATCGAGCCGCCTCAGCTGGCGCCCGATGAAGCCGTCGCCGCGCAGGCGGCCGACGCGGCCGAATCGCATGCGCCGCTGGCAGTTGCCGTCGATACGACCGTTGTCGTGCCCGCGAGCGCGCCGGTCGACCCCGCGCCGGAGGAGGCAGAAGCGCCGCTCGTCGCAGCGCCGCAGATGGATACGGCCGAGAGCGCCGCCGCGACTCCGGCAAAACGATCCTGGCGCGAGCGCCTCGCCGGCAGCGGCTTCGCGCGCAGCCTCGGCTCGCTGTTCTCGCGCAATCCGGTACTCGATGATGCCTTCCTCGACGAGCTGGAAACCTGCCTCATCACCGCCGACGTCGGCGTCGGTGCCGCTACCGAGCTGATCGAATCGCTGCGCAAGCGCATGGACAAGCGCGAGTTCGCCGATTCCGGCTCACTGCTCGCGGCACTGCGCAGCGAGCTGATCGAGCGCCTGAAGCCGGTCGAGAAGCCGCTGGATGTCAGCGGACGCAAGCCGTTCGTGCTGCTCGTCGTCGGCGTCAACAGTGTCGGCAAGACCACCACGATCGGCAAGCTCGCCTATCGCTTCCGCCGCGAGGGCCGCTCGGTCGTGCTCGCCGCCGGCGACACCTTCCGCGCCGCCGCGGTCGAGCAGCTGCAGACCTGGGGCACGCGCAACGGCGTGCCGGTGATTGCGCAGGGCTCGGGCGCGGATTCGGCCAGCGTGATCTTCGACGCCCTGCAGACGGCGCGCTCGCGCGGAATCGACGTGCTGATTGCCGATACCGCCGGCCGCCTGCACACGCAATCGGGGCTGATGGACGAGCTGGCCAAGATCCGGCGCGTGCTCGGCAAGCTCGATGCCGAAGCGCCGCACGAGGCGCTGCTTGTCATCGACGGCACCACCGGCCAGAACGCGATCAGCCAGGTACGCCAGTTCCAGCAGTCGATCGGCGTTGGCGGCCTGGTCGTGACCAAGCTCGACGGCACCGCCAAGGGCGGCGTCGTGTTCGCGCTGGCGCGCGAGTTCGGCCTGCCGATTCGCTACGTGGGGCTTGGCGAGAGCGCCGAGGACCTGCGCCCCTTCGATGCCGCCGCCTTCGTCGACGGCCTGCTGCCAGCCTCGCTCGGTGGCAACGGCTGACACCACCGCAAGGCCGCGCCGGCGACGGCGCTGGCCGTTCCTGCTGCTCGCGCTGGCGCTGCTCGGCGGCATCGCCGCGCTGGCGTTGCGCAATTACACGCAGCCTGAAAAGCTGACCGCAATGCTGGTCGAGCAGGCGAAGGCGCGCTTCGATGTGGATCTGGCGCTGGAAGGGCCAGCCGATTTCGGTTTCCTGCCGCGACTGCATCTGCGCCTGCGCAAGCCGCAGGTTCGATCCGGCAACGAAGTGCTGCTGAGCGCGGACGCGATCGACGTGCGCCTGCCGTGGAGCAGCGTGAACGGGCCGCGCATCGACATCGAGCACGTCGAGATCGTGCGGCCCCGGCTTCAGCTCGACACGCTTTCACACTGGCTCGCCAGCCGGCCGCCCTCCGACGCCGCGGTGCCGGATGTGCGCTTCTCCCTTTCGCTGCGCGACGGCACCCTTGTCGTCCGCGGCAAGCCCGTCGCCGAAGGCCTGCAGCTGGATTTTCGCAATGCAGACGACCTGGCTGCGTGGTTCGAGCGGATCACTCACAACGCCCAGCCACTGCTGCCGCCCGCCAGCGGCAGCGGCAGCATCGATCGGCTGCAGATCGGCACCTTGCGCATCGACGGACTGAAGCTGGACGTGCGCGACGACGACACAGCCGATCCATGAGCGACCGCGATCCATGAGCCGCTCCGCGGAAGACACCTTCGCCGATGCCCTGCTCGACTGGTACGACACGCATGGGCGCAAGCACCTGCCGTGGCAGCAGCAGCGCACGCTGTATCGCGTATGGCTGAGCGAGGTGATGCTGCAGCAGACCCAGGTGCGCACCGTGATCGGCTACTTCGAGCGCTTCGTCGATGCGCTGCCGACGCTGGCCGATCTTGCCGCCGCGCACGAGGATCAGGTCCTCGCGCTGTGGTCAGGCCTCGGCTACTACAGCCGGGCGCGCAACCTGCACCGCACGGCGCGGCTGTGCATGAGCGAACACGGCGGCGACCTGCCGCGCGACATGGTTGCATTGTCCGCCCTGCCCGGCATCGGTCGCTCGACCGCCGCTGCGATCCTTGCGCAGGCGCTGGACGAGCGCCACGCCATCCTCGATGGCAACGTGCGCCGTGTCCTCGCCCGCTGGCATGGCCTGCGCGGCTGGCCCGGCGAGACGAACACGCAGCGTGAACTGTGGCGCTGCGCCGAAATGCATACGCCGCACGCGCGCGTTGCCGACTACACGCAGGCGATCATGGATCTCGGCGCAACCCTGTGCCTGCGCTCGCGTCCGCAGTGCGCGCGCTGCCCGGTGGCGTCCGGCTGCATCGCGCGACGCGACAATCTCACCGCGCTTCTTCCTGCGCGCAAGCCGACACGCACCAAGCCGGTGCGCGACACGACGATGCTGATCGTGCGCGACCAACGCGGACGCGTCCTGCTCGAGAAACGACCGCCGAGCGGCGTCTGGGCACACCTCTGGAGCCTGCCGGAAGCCTCTGCCACCGAACAGGCGGTCAGCAGCCTGCGCGAGCGATTCAGCCTGCATGCGGAAGCCCCCGTTGCGCTGCCCGGCTTCGTGCACACGTTCAGCCACTATCATCTGCAGGTGACGCCGTTGCTGTTTGACGGCATGCGCGCGGCGAACCGCATCGCCGACGGCGACGACCTTCGCTGGTGCGGCCGCGACAAACTCGCCGCACTCGGCCTGCCCGCACCCGTGCGCAGACTTCTGCAAACCATCTACGAGGATTTCCAATGACGCGTATCGTCCACTGCGTGAAGCTGCAACGCGACGCCGAAGGACTTTCTTTCGCACCGTGGCCGGGCGAGCTCGGCAAGCGCATCTATGCGCAGGTATCGAAAGAGGCCTGGTCCAACTGGCTCGCGCACCAGACCATGCTGATCAACGAGAACCGCCTCAATCCGCTCGACCCGAAGACGCGCGGCTTCATCGCCGCGGAAATGGAGAAGTATTTCTTCGGCGAAGGCTCGGAAAAACCGACCGGCTACGTGCCGCCGGAAAGCTGATCGATCAGCGCACACGATCGATGCCCGCGCGCTGCGCCACATGCTGACGCGCACGGCACGGATCCGCCGGCTGCCGCGACGACGGCTCGCCCGCTGTCGCCACGCCGACGTCGAAGGCTTGCCGATCAGCCATCGGGCGGCCACCCGCACCGCGCCGATCGCGTCGAACACGCCCTGCACGGAGCGCAATCTGCACACGCGCATTGCCGGCGCTTGACGAAAAACGCATGTGCGGCTCTAATACGCGCCCCGCAGCGCTGCATTCAACAGCGCCAAAGCGCGGCCGAGTAGCTCAGTTGGTAGAGCAGGGGATTGAAAATCCCCGTGTCGGCGGTTCGATTCCGTCCTCGGCCACCATACACACCGACGGCCTGCAGAAATGCAGGCCGTTTGTGTTTCCGGCTGCCGCACGCGCACGGACCGCCCACACTCTGCGCGGCCGCAACCGCCTTGATGCAAGCGCGCGAATGCGCGAAGCCGCGACGCATGGCGCCGCTTCGAACACGAGCCGGAATGAGCGGCGCATCGCTGCGATGCCGCCGAAGGCCAGCCCACCGCTGCGTGCGGTGCGATCGAGGCAGGACTGCGGACTGTGCCGGCAATGCCGGCCCGCATCCGGCGCCGGCGGCAAACGGGCCGCGCGCGAAAGCGCGAATGCCTGAAGGTGGTGGGCCGTGATGGGATCGAACCATCGACCAATGGATTAAAAGTCCACTGCTCTACCGCTGAGCTAACGGCCCGGAATTTCGGGGGCGCGCAGTGTACCCGGTCAGCGCGTTCAACGGTAGCGCGTCGTGTCCGCGACACCTGCAGAGACGAAACCCGCAGCGCGCAAATGGCAGGCATCGCAATACCCGCAGGCATTGCCGTCGTCGTCGGCCTGATAGCAGGAAACGGTCTGCGCGAAGTCGACGCAGAGGCGCACGCCTTCGCGCACGATGTCGCCCTTTCCGAGCGACATCAGCGGTGCCTGGATACGCAACGCGCGACCTTCGACGCCGGCCTTGGTCGCGACGTTGGCGAGCCGCTCGAATGCCTCGATGAACGCGGGTCGGCAATCGGGATAGCCCGAATAGTCCACCGCGTTGACGCCACAGAAGATGTCCTGCGCGCCGAGCACCTCGGCCCATCCGAGCGCGACCGAAAGCATGATCGTGTTGCGCGCAGGCACATAGGTCACGGGAATGCCGGCGCCGCCTTCTTCCGGCACATCGATGTCGGCCGTCAGGGCGGAACCGCCGATGCTGCGCAGGTCGACATGGACGGTCTTGTGTTCACTGGCACCGAGCATGCGCGAGACGCGCTGCGAAGCCTCCAGTTCGGACGCGTGGCGCTGGCCGTAGTCGACGCTGAGCGCGTAGCAGTCAAAGCCCTGCTCGCGCGCGATGGCGAGCACGACGGCCGAATCCATTCCGCCGGAAACGAGGACAACGGCACGCCGCGGAGCGTCGGCCGCAGGCAGCTGGCTCGAATTCGAAGGGTCAACAGCTTGCATCGGCTCAACTCTCTCAGTCGGGGCGATCACCGCCGGAGCTTGCGGCATGTCGCACGCAGTGGTTGCAGGCTCGCGCCCTGCGTCGGCAGGACAGGCCCGCCGGCCTTTCAGCGGCCCGGCGTCGCGCCCCACAGCAGCTTGTGCAATTGCAGCTGCATGCGCACCGGCAGGCGGTCTTGGAGAATCCATTCCGCCAGTTGGCGCGGCTCGATCTGGCCGTGCACGGGCGAAAGCAGGACCTGGCAACGCGAGGCCAGCGCGTGCAGCGTGAGCTGCTCGCGCGCCCAGTCGTAGTCGGCGCGATCGGCCACGACGATCTTGATCTGGTCGTGCGGCAAGACCGCGGCCAGATTGGACCACAGGTTGCGCGCGCTCTCGCCGGACGCGGGCGCCTTCAGGTCGATGACCTTGCGCACGCGCGGATCGACTTCGGCCACGTCGAGCGCGCCGGAAGTCTCCAGGGAGACTTCGTAGCCGGCATCGCACAAGCGGCGCAGCAGGACCAGGCAGCGCTTCTGCGACAGTGGCTCGCCGCCGGTCACGCAGACGTGGTTCGCACCATGGCTCGCCACTTCGTCCAGCACCTCATCGATGCTGCGCCAGTGGCCGCCGTGGAACGAGTAGGTGGTGTCGCACCAGGTGCAGCGCAACAGACAGCCGGTGAGGCGCACGAAGACCGTCGGCCAGCCTACGGCGTCGGCCTCGCCCTGCAGCGAATGGAAGATTTCGGTGATGCGCAGCCGCGACTCCGCGGCCGGCGCTGATTGCTGCGCGATCGCGGCGCCGGCCGCGTCGGTGCTTGCGGCGACGCCATTCATCACGGCGCGCTCAGTTGCGCGTTTCCATCTTCAGCGCGCGCAGACGGCCCTGCGCGAGACGCGCGGACGTCGTCTCGGGATAGGCCTGGATGACGCGGTTCAGCGTTACCTCGGCAGCGTCCCACTGCTTCTGCTCGTACTGCGCATAGCCGATCTTCAGCAAGGCGTCGGGCGCCTTCTGGCTCTGCGGGAAGCGCTGCAGCAAGGTCTCGAACGATTCCTGCGCCACCTTGTAGTTCTGCGTGACGTAGTAGGACTCGCCGAGCCAGTAGTACGCGTTGCCGGCAAGGTCGCCACTCGGGTACTGGTCGATGAAGCTCTGGAAGCGGCGCGCCGATTCGGCGTAACGGCCGTCTTTCAGCGCGGCGAACGCTTCGTTGTAGGCCGCCTTTTCGGCTGCCGGATCAGCAGACGCGCTGCCGTCGGTGGCAACTGCAGCCCGATCACCGCCGGAGAGCGTGTCGTTCGCGCCCGCCTTCGGAGCGGAGCCGAGATCGACTTCGGGCGGATTGTCGTTGCGCGGCGGCGCGGGTGCCGCGGCCGGCGCGGACGCAGGGCCGCCTCCTTCGAGGCGGCCGATGCGCGAGTCGAGATCGACGTACTGATCCTTGCTGCGCTGCTGGAACTGGCCGAGCTGGTGATTGAGCTCCTCGACCTGCCCCTGCAACGACTGAACCTGCGACTGCAGCGACTGGATCTGGTTGACCAGGTCGACGGCGTTCCCACGCTGTGCCTGGCCTCCCGCCTGTTGCTCAAGTCGATCCACGCGCTCGGCCAGCGACAAGCGCTGTGCCTGCGCTACGGGGGCGGACAGCGCGGCGACGGCCACAAGGGCCGTCACCATGCCAACCGTGGATTTCAGCGACGTCATCACGGCGACTCTTCTTCGAACTTACTTCGCGGTGTAGACGATTTCGACGCGACGGTTCTTCGACCAGCAGGACTCGTCGTGCTGGCGGCAGACCGGGCGCTCTTCGCCGTAGCTGACCACGTTGAGCTGCGCGGACGACGCGCCGGCGGCATTCAGCGCGCCCTGCACGGCGTTGCCGCGGCGCTCGCCGAGGCCGAGGTTGTACTCGCGCGAACCGCGCTCGTCGGTATTGCCTTCCAGCGACACGCGAGCTTCCGGGAACTGGCGCAGGTATTCCGCGTGGCAGGACATCTGGGCCTGGAACTCCGGCTTGATCTCGGTGCGGTCGAGGTCAAAGTAGACCACGCGCTGACGCAGGCACGAGTCGATGTCGAGGCTGTCGCGGGTATAGCGACCGCTGGTGTCCATCGGCTCGGTGACGGTCGACTCGGTGGTTTCCGCAGGAGCGACGTCAGGCTTGACCACCTTCTTTTTGCAGGCAGCGACGCCAGCGACGAGCAATACGGCAAAAGCGATACGCACGGTGTTGTTCATGGTGTTCCCCTCAGCTGGGCTGGAGTGACAGGACAGTAGGACTTTTATAATGAACCTTCGCGGCCGGCGAGCCGACCACGAATGCTTGTTCAAACAACAGACAGGGTGTCAGCGTTGGCGGAACGGTCCCCACGACGGCTCACGCACGTCGCCTTCAGCAAGCCCGAGCCGCTGACGAACGCGGCCATCGGCAGACACCGCAAACAGTACGCCACGAGATCCCTCGCTCGCGGCGTACAGCAGCATGCTTCCGTTGGGTGCAAAACTCGGGGCCTCATCTTGGCTGCCCGGCGACACCAGAGTGGTCTGGTTGGTCGTTCGGTCGAGGACCCCGATACGATACACGTTTCCGCTGCCCTGCACCATTGCGAGCTTGACGCCCTTGGCGTCGATCACGCTGGGGCTTGCGCTGTATTGACCGCCGAAGGTGACGCGGGTCGGTTCGCCACCGGTCACCGGCACCTGGTAGATCTGCGGCTTGCCGGAACGATCCGACGTGAAGTAGAGGCTGCGTCCGTCCGGAGCCCAGGTCGGCTCGGTATCGATGGAGAAGTGGCGGGTGACCTGGCTGAGCTGCCGGCTGCCCAGATCCATCACGTAGATTTCCGGATTGCCGCTGCGCGACAGGCTCAGCGCGAGGCGGTTGCCATCCGGCGAGAACGAGGGCGCGCTGTTGATGCCACGACTGTTGGACACGACCTGGCGTGAGCCGGTGGACAGATCCTGCACGTAGATCGAGGAATTGCCGCTCTCGAATGAGACATAGGCCAGCTTGCGGCCATCCGGCGACCAGGTCGGCGACAGCAGCGACTCGCGCGAACGCACGACCACCTGCGGGTTGTAGCCGTCCGAATCGGCCACCATCAGGGCGTACTGCAGGTTCGGCGGATTGCCGGTGGCGGTGATGTAAGCGATGCGGGTCCAGAACGCGCCGCGCACGCCCAGCACCTTCTCGTAGATCGCATCGGCCACCTGATGGGCGATGTCGCGCACGCCGGTGCGCTGGCCGCTGATCGAGCCGTTCGCCTTGGTCGACTGGCCGGCAACGTCGAGCAATTCCCATTCGACGCGCAGGCTGCCGTCGGCACCGCCGATCATGCGGCCGACCACCAGCCAGTCCTGCTTGAGCAGGCGCCAGGTGCCGAACTTCACTTCCGACAGCCGCGTCGGGAATTCGACGATGCTTTCCTTCGGCAGCGTGCGGAACTGGCCCGATCGCGCGAGATCCGCGCGGACGATCTCGCCGACATTGAATTCCGGCGGGGTTCCGGCGCCCTCGAAACCGAACGGGATGACGGCAATCGGCAGGGCCGAAGCGCGGCCGTCGATGATGTCGGCGGTCAAGCCGCCCTGTGCGAACGCAGCCACCGCGGGCATCACGCCGGCCAGCAGCCACACGAGTCGAACCAACCATCCATTCCGCTTAGTCATCGTCCTCATCCGTCGTATCTGAAATTGAGGGTGAACCGGCGACTGAACACCTTTTCATACCCCTGGTACGGCAACGGTGCCGCCTTCATCACCGCCTGCTCGATCGAGGCGCGGGTTGGCGCATCGGCATTGCAGGGCGAACCCACCGTTACCGAAATCACGTCGCCGCCCGGAATCTGCACGATGTTGAGCGTGCAGCGCAGGCCCGCCGATGCACTGTCCGGGCGATTCCAGTTTTGTGTCACGGCCGCCGAAACCGCCGCGACATAGCGCGCGGTGAGATCGTCGTCCTGGCCACCTGCACCGGTCTGCGCCTGCGGCGCTTCGCGATCGGCAGCCGGCTGCGCCGACTTGTCTTCCGCCGCGGCCCGGTTGCTGCTTTCCAGCTTCGACAGCTTGTCGCGCTCCTGCTTGGCCGCCTTCTCCGCCGCCTCGCGCTGCTTGCGCAGGTCGGCGAGCTGTTTCATCTGTTCTTCCTTGAGCTTGCGCGCCTTTTCCTCGCGCGCCTCCTTTTCCTTCTGCTCCTGCTCCAGCTCGATCTGGCGCTGCTTCTGCTTGGCCTCCTGCTCCTTCTTTTGCGCCTCGGCCTTCTGCTGCGCGATCGCGGCGATCTTTTCCTGATCGACCAGATCCTGCTTCACCGGCGGCGCTTCCTGTTGCGCGGCCGATTCCTGCGGCTTGGGGGGTTCGGGCTTCGGAGGCTCCGGCTTGGGAGGTTCGGGTTTCGGCGGCTCGGGCTTTGGCGGCGCCTCGGTTTTCACTTCCGGCGCGGGCTTGGGCGGCGCCGGCTTTCGCGAACCGGATTTCGGTG
>JASLGB010000258.1 GCA_030150315.1 Dokdonella sp.
CAGGTATCCGCTGCACCATCGCATTTCCCCGCGAAAGGTGTGACGGCCGTACCTGAACAAGCCGATCCGCCTTGCGTGCACCGCACAATAAATGTGTGGCAAGGGTTATAATTCCGTTGGTCTGCCGATTCTCCACTCCGGCCGGTCCAGCCTGTCGCGGAGCGCGCATCCGGCGCGCTCTTTTCGTCTGTAGGGTGTCAGCGTGAGCGCCAATCAGCCCAATCTTCTCCAGCAGTTCAAGGCCACTTCCCCGATCTCTGGCGGCAATGCCGCGTTCATCGAGGACCTTTACGAGCAGTACCTCGCCAACCCGGACAGCGTAGAGCCGTCCTGGAAGACGTTCTTCGATGCCTTCAAGGGCCGCGAAGCCGGCGACGTGCCGCATTCCGCCGCAATCGCGCGCATCGAGCAGGCACAGAAGGCCAAGCCCGGTGCCCGCGCTGCCGCGCCGGGTGCCGATGCGATTTCGCAGAAGCAGGCTGCCGTCCTGCGACTGGTCACCGCATACCGATCGCGCGGTCATCTGGCGGCGCACCTCGATCCGCTGAACATGGCGCATACGTTCACCGAAGCCGACCTGAAGGCGGTCGGATTGCTGCCGCGCCCCTCGGCGCCCGATCTGGATCCGTCGTTCCATGGCCTCGGCCCCGCCGACATGGAGACCGAATTCAGCACCGGATCGCTCGCCGGGCCGCAGAAGCTGAAGCTGAAGGACTTGCTGGCCCTGCTCAAGGGCACGTATGCCGGCAGCATCGGCGCCGAGTTCATGCATATTTCCGACGTCGAGCAGCGCCAGTGGGTGCATGAGCAGCTCGAACGCGCCGGAGGCCGCTACGGCCTTTCCGCCGACGACAAGAAGCGCGTGCTGGAAAAGCTCGTCCAGGCCGACGGCCTCGAGCGCTACCTGCACACCAAGTACGTCGGCCAGAAGCGTTTCTCGCTGGAAGGCGGCGACAGCCTGATTCCCCTGCTCGACGAGCTGATCCGCCGCGGCGGCACCGACGGCATGAAGGACATGGTCATCGGCATGGCCCACCGCGGCCGCCTCAACGTGCTGGTGAACGTGCTCGGCAAGGCGCCGCAGAAGCTGTTCAACGAGTTCGAGGGCAAGTTCGAGCATTCCGACGACCCGGCCCACACCGGCGACGTGAAGTACCACATGGGTTTCTCGGCGAACGTGAAGACGCCGGGCCGCACCGTGCATCTCGCGCTGGCGTTCAACCCCTCGCATCTGGAAATCGTCAACCCGGTCGTGTGCGGCTCGGTGCGCGCGCGCCAGACGCACCGGCACGACGAAGCCCGCGAGCACGTCGTGCCGGTGCTGATCCACGGCGACTCGGCCTTTGCCGGCCAGGGCGTCAACATGGAGCTGCTGAACATGTCGCAGGCGCGCGGTTTCGCCGTCGGCGGTTCGATCCATGTCGTGGTCAACAACCAGGTCGGATTCACGACCTCCAATCCGCGCGACACGCGCTCGACGCTGTACTGCACCGACGTGGCCAAGATGGTCAATGCGCCGGTGTTCCATGTGAACGGCGACGACCCGGAAGCCGTGCTGTTCGTCGCACGTCTGGCGTTCGACTTCCGCCAGAAGTTCAAGCGCGATGTCGTCATCGACCTGGTCTGCTACCGCCGCCACGGCCACAACGAAGCCGATGAGCCGGGCGCGACGCAGCCGCTGATGTACCAGATCATCCGTGCCCGTCCGCCGGCACGCGAACTGTATGCCAAGCAGCTGATCGACGAAGGCGTGATCGCGGAAGCCGACGCCAAGGGTCTGGTCGACGGCTATCGCGCCAAGCTCGAAGCGGGCACGCCGGTGGCCGATCTCGATGCCGATTTCACCGACGAGTTCGCGGTCGACTGGAGCAGCCACCTGCACGGCTCGCTCACGCAGCCGGTCGTCACCGGCGTCGCCAAGGATCAGCTGACCGAGCTCAACAGCAAGATCCTGACGATTCCGTCGGGCATCTCGCTGCACTCGCGCGTGGCCAAGATCTACGAAGACCGCACCAAGATGGCCGCCGGCACCCAGCCGATGGATTGGGGCTTCGCCGAAAACCTCGCCTACGCGTCGCTGGTGAACGACGGCTACGACCTGCGCCTGGTTGGTCAGGACTCCGGTCGCGGCACGTTCTTCCATCGCCACGCGGTGCTGCACGACCAGAACAGCGGCGGCGAATACATGCCGCTGACGAACGTCCGCGACGGCGCCCACATCACCGTCATCGACTCGCTGCTGAGCGAGGAAGCGGTGATGGCGTTCGAGTACGGCTATTCCACCTCCGAGCCGCGCACGCTGGTGCTGTGGGAAGGCCAGTTCGGCGACTTCGCCAACGGTGCGCAGGTCGTGGTCGACCAGTTCATCTCGTCCGGTGAAGCGAAGTGGGACCGCCTCTCCGGCCTCGTCCTGCTGCTGCCGCACGGCTACGAAGGCCAGGGCCCGGAGCACTCCTCCGCACGCCTTGAGCGCTACCTGCAGCTGTGCGCCCTCGACAACATGCAGGTCTGCGTGCCGACCACGCCGGCGCAGATGTTCCACATGCTGCGTCGCCAGATGCTGCGCGATGTGCGCAAGCCGCTGATCGTGA
>JASLGB010000288.1 GCA_030150315.1 Dokdonella sp.
GTTGCGCGTGCGCGTCGTCGACAGCCACGGCAATGCGGTCGGCGGGGCGGAAGTCCGGTTTGTCGCGCCATTGGCAGGTGCCAGCGCAACACTGGCACCAAGCGCCGCGATCACCGGCACCGACGGTCACGCGGAAACGGCGGCAACCGCCAATGACGCGGTCGGCACCTACGCGGTGGCCGCCACGCTTCCCGACACCCCGGTCACGCCGGCCCGATTCGAGTTGAGCAATCGGGTGGATGTCGACGCCGACCGCATCTTCCGCGACGACTTCGAGCAAACCCGGTGAGTCGATGCGTTCCCCGCGTCTTGTCGGCGCGGGGAACGCAGGCGACAGGAACAAGACCCGCTCCAAATCGGACGCCACCCTCTAGACTGCAGTCATGGCCAGTGCCCGACATCCGCTTGTGGTGTTCTTCCTCATCCTGTTCTGGATCGTCGGCTCGTGGCGCGCCTTCGCGCTGTGGTCGCACGAGCCGCTGTACGCCTACGCCAACAGCTACGACCAGACGCGCTACACCAGCTGCTTCGACTTCTTCCCGGATCGCCCCGCGCAAATCCCGCCGCAGGAAAACAGTCCGCAGGCACCGTTCGAACACTACCGTTTCGCGCGCCCCGACCAGCCGATGTGCTACTGGTCGAGCGAGCTGCTGTTCGGCGGCTTGACCGCGCTCGCCTGGAAACTCGGCGAGCTGGTCGGCCTCGGCGAGCAGCACTCGGTGCGCTGGGTCGGCGCGCTGCGCTGGCTGGCCCTGCTGGCGCTGTCGATCGCCCTGTCACGCGCATGGCTGAGCCGCAATGCCGCGCGCGGCGCGCTCGCCAACGCGTCGCTGGTGCCACTGGTGTTCGCCGATCCCGGTAACACGCTCTACCTCAACACCTTCTACGCCGAGTGGAGCGCGCTGCTGTTCGCCTATGCGACCTGCGCGCTGACCATGGTCTGGCGCGACGCGCCCGGCGACCGGCGGCGTTTCGGCGTGCTCGCGTTGTTCGCATTCCTGCTCGCCACCAGCAAGATCCAGCACCTGCTGCTGCCCCTGGTGCTGGCCGGCGTGGTGCTGGCTTTGGATCGCGTGCGGCTCGGCCGCTATGCCTGGCGCGGAATCGCGCTGGCCACCGGCGCGGCGCTTGGCCTGCTGCTGCAGACCGTCCAACTCGGGCGCAGCGGCCCGATGATGGATGCGATCGACCAGTACAACCGCGCCGACGTGGTGTTCACCGCGCTGCTGCCGGCGTCCGACGATCCGGCGGCGATGCTGCGCGAACTGGGCATCGATCCCGCCTGCGCGATCTACAGCGGCCATCACGCCTGGGAATTCCCGGATCTGCCCGAGCGGATCTGCACCGGCCTGTCGGAGTTCTCGCGCGGCGACGAGCTGCTGACGCTGGCGCGTCATCCACTGCTCGCCCTGCGCATCGCGGCGCGCGGCGTGCTCGGCCTGGAGCCGTGGATCGCGAAGAACCTCGGCCAGGTCGAGGGCGGCGACTTCGCCGCGATGTCACCGCCGCAACCGAGCGTCGGCCAGCTGCTGCAAGCACACCGCGCGCTGTTGCTGCTGTTGCTGTGTGCGCCGATCTTCGCGCTCATCACCCTGCTGCGCCGCCCCGGCCCTCGCGAAGGTTCGCGCGCGCTCGACATGGCGGCACTGGTAAGCGTGATGATGGTGGCGACGCTGGCCATCGTCGTGCTGGGCGACGGTCTGGCCGACGTCGCCAAGCAGGGTCATCTGGTCGTGAACGCGGCGCTGATGTTCGTGTTCGTCGCGCTGGTCTCGCGGCTGACGCGACTGCGCGACTAGTGCCGCGGCGCTAGAAGATCTCGGCCACGCAGCAACGCAGGCTGCCGCCGGCCTTCTCGATCTCGTCCAGCGCGACATCGCCCAGCGCGAAGCCGTGACGCTCCAGCGTGGCGTACTGCTCGCCGCGCAGCGAAGCCGCCGCGACCGCGCTCATCCACGCGTGCGTGGGCGACAGCGCGATCGCGTTTCCGGCGAATGCGTTCTTCTGCGCCGCATCGATCCACAGCGCATCGCCGTAGGCGGTGGCGATCGCTTGCGCCACCGCCTCGTCGCGGAAGCCTGCGGCCGCCAGCACGGGCAGCCGCGCCGCCAGCAGCGCGAACACGACATTGGTGTGGTATTCGCCGTCGGCCAGATCGAAGCAGAACGTCATGCGCAGGCCGAACGCCTCGTGCATCGCGCGCGCACCGGCCGGATCGCAGCGCTCGGAAAGGCCGCAATAGCCGATGCCGCGCGCACGGTCGATGACCAGAGCGCCGGTCAGTTCCGCGACCAGATCCGTGCGCTGCGACAGATCGATCGACGTGTAGCCGAGCAGGTCGCGGAAGAAGGCGCGGATGTCACCACGTCCGGCTTCGCGGCGGCGCACTGCGTGGCGCATGCGTCCGACGATCAGCCGTCCGCGCCCGGTCGCGAACACATTGTTCGGAAACATGCCGTCGGGACATTGCGCATCGCCCGAAAACATCGTTGTCGGCACGTCCTCGCCGAGCCGGCGCGCGAGCGTGGCGTGCTGCCGCAATGCGCGCGCCAGGTCGACGCTGCCCTGTGCCATGTAGCGGTTGTCCTGCGCGGATTCGGCCGCCAGCTCGTCGCTGGCCGGCGCGACCAGAAACGCGCCGCGCGCGGTCGAGGCGTGCCGCACCGGATAGCGGCCGCTGCGGAATTCGGCAAGGAAGTGGCGTGGATCGGTCACGAACACGCAGATTTCTCCTGCGCCAGACCATGGCGGAAACAGGAAACCAGATGGTCGTCGACCATGCCGGTGGCCTGCATGAAGGCGTAACAGATGGTGGAGCCGACGAAACGAAAGCCGCGCTTGCGCAGCGCCTTGCTCATGCGCTCGGACACCGGCGTCGTCGCGGGCACGTCCTGGACGTGCTGCCATCGGTTGCGCACCGGTTCGCCATCGACGAACGACCACAGCCAGGCGTCCAGGCTGCCGAACTCCGCGATGACTTCGAGCGCGGCACGCGCATTGCCGCGCACCGAGGCGATCTTCAGGCGGTTGCGGATCAGACCGGTGTCGGTCAGCAGCGTGGCCAGATAGGCATCGTCCAGCTGCGCGCAACGCGCGATGTCGAAATCATGGAAGGCGCGCCGGTAGTTTTCGCGCTTCTCCAGCACCGTCCGCCATGACAGCCCCGCCTGCGCGCCTTCCAGACAGAGGAACTCGAACAAGCTGCGGTCGTCGAGCAGCGGCACGCCCAACTCGGTGTCGTGGTAGGCCTGCATGGTGGCGTATTCGCGCGCGGCCCAGGCACAGCGGACAGGGTCGTTCATGCGGCTCAC
>JASLGB010000295.1 GCA_030150315.1 Dokdonella sp.
GTGAGCCCGTCGTGGTGCGCGAGGTGCCGCACCTGTTCTTCGGCCATGCGGCGCTCCTGGACTTCGCGCTCGAGCTGCCGATTGCGTTCGGAAAGATCCGAAAGGGCCGAGCGCAGGGCGACCTTGTTGCGATACAGCTCAAGGAAGATGCGTACCTTCGACAGCAGGATCACCTCGTTCAAGGGTTTGGTGATGTAGTCGACCGCACCGAAGCTGTAGCCGCGCAGGCGATTGACGTCGTCGGCATGCGAGGCCGTGACGAAGATGATCGGCGTGGTGCGCGTGCGTTCCTCGCCGGCAAGCAGGGTGGCCGCCTCGAAGCCGTTCATGTCCGGCATCTGCACGTCGAGCAGGATCAGCGCGAACTCGTGATCGAGCGTTGCGGCAAGCACGTCGTTGCCGGTCATTGCCTCGACGATATCCACTTCGATGCCGGCCAGGAGACGGCGCATGGCGATGAGGTTGGGACGGTGATCGTCGGCGATGAGGATTTTTGGTTGCATGGCTGCGTTCATGCCGTTGGCAGGCAAAGTCGGTTGAGCAACGGGGCGATGTCTTCGAGGGGCACGCAATGGTCGGCGCCGGCAATGTCCAGGGCCGCTTGCGGCATGGACGACGCCTGGGCATCCGCCGGTGTCTGGACGATCGCCACGCCGCCACGCTGCCGAATGAGCTTCAGGCCGGTGGCGCCGTCATTATTGGCCCCTGTCATGACGACTCCAATAAGACCGCTTCCGCTCGCCGAGGCGGCGGATTCAAACAAGACATCGATGGAAGGCCGGGCGAAGGAAACACGCTCGTCGACCGACAGAGCGAAGCAGCCGTCTTCCTCGAGAAGCAGATGATACCCGCTCGGTGCCATGTGGACGACGCCGGGGATTGCGCATTGGCGCTCGCGGGCTTCGCGCACGGGCAGACGGCTGGCCAGCTCGAGCAATTCGCAGAACGTGGTGATGTCTTCCGAGCCGGTATGGCAAACCACGATGACCGGCCGCGGGAAACTCCGGTCCAGTCCCGAAAGCACCGTGCGCAGGGCGCCCATTCCGCCGGCAGAGCATCCCATGACGACGGCAGGCGGACGCATCAGGCTGTCGCCGGGCTTTTGCGGAACACGCGAGCTTGCGCGTTGATTGCGACGAAATCGCGCGCGGCCGAGGCAAAGGTGATGTTTTCGCGGTTGCCGAGGCAGAGGAAGCCGTTGCGCACGAGGCTGTCGCGGAACAGCGAAAGAACGTGATTCTGCAGATCGTTGGTGAAGTAGATCAGCACGTTGCGGCAGAGGATCAGATGCGCCTCGCAGAACACGCCGTCGCAGACAAGATTGTGGTTGGCGAAGGTGACGTTGCGCTTCAGTCGCTCGTCGAGCTTCATGTACTCGTAGCGCGCGTGGTAGTAGTCCGAGAGCGAGCGCTGGCAGCCGGCCGCAAGGTAGTTTTCCGAGTACAGCCGGGCCTCCCGCGCGGGGAAGATTCCCTCCTGTGCACGCAACAGCGCGGCATCGCTGAAATCGGTGGCGAAAATCTGGCTTCGGTCATAGAGGCCGGCTTCTTCCAGCAGGATCGCCAGCGAATAGACCTCCTGTCCGAACGCGCATCCGGCTTGCCAGATGTTGATGACCGGATAGGAGGCCAGAACCGGCAAAACGTCTTCGCGCAGGATGCGGAATACGCCGGGGTTGCGGAACATTTCCGATACCGGAACCGACAGGCCGGCGATGACCTGCGGCACCAGTGCGTCGTCGCGCAGCAGGCGATCGGTCAGTTCCATGATCGTGCGGCAGCCGGCATTGGACGCGAGGTTCAGGACGCGCCGCTTGAACGAAGCCGGTGCGTACTGACTGAAGTCGTAGCCATGGCGCCGCTGCAGGGCGCGCATGAACAATTCGACTTCTACGTCCTCTATTTCAGCTCGTGCCATGCCTGGGAAATTCCGGAAAGGGGAGGCGCGGTGGCGTCTGCGTCGTTCCCTCCGAACGCCTGCGCGTTGTGGACAAGTCGCAGATTACACTTTTGAAGCGATTCCTTGGCCAGAATCTGCGCATCACGCATGCAGCCAGACGCGCATCATCGAAAGCAGCTTGTCGATGTCGATCGGCTTGGCCAGATAGTCGCTGGCACCCGCCTCCAGGCATTTGTCGCGGTCCCCGGCCATTGCCTTGGCCGTGACGGCGATGATCGGGAGCTTGGCCAGTGCCGGCTGCTTGCGCACTTCGCGCATTGCTTCGTAGCCGTCCATGCCGGGCATCATGATGTCCATCAGCACGATTTCGATCGACTTGTTCTCTTCGAGCTGACGCAGTGCCTTCGGGCCGTCTTGTGCCATGACCACGTTGAGGCCTTTCTCGCGCAGGATCTTCGACAGCGCGAAGATGTTGCGCATGTCGTCATCGACGACCAGCACCGTGCGCCCTGCGAGGCCACTGTCGAGATCGCGCACGATGCGGGGGGCCGCGCTCTTGCGCACGCTGTGCAGGAACAGGCTGACCTCGTCGAGCAGGCGTTCGAGGGAGCGCGTTCCCTTGATGATGATGCTGTCGGTGAACTGGCGCAGGCGCGCGCTCTCGTCGCGGCTGAGTTCGCGTCCGGAATGGATCACTACCGGCGGTATGTCGCCGCCGCGTTCCTCCAGCCGGTCGAGCAGCTCGAAACCGCTCATGCCGGGCAGGCCGAGATCGAGCACGACCACATCGAAGGCGTTCTGCTCCAGCAGGGGCAGGGCGTCTTCGGCGGAGGCGGCCTCGAGGATTTCGACCGACTCGGTGCTGATCAGGCCGGCAACCGCGCGGCGCGAATCGGCGTCGTCGTCGATCAGCAGCATGCGGCGCGGGCCGCTGGGCGCGCTGCGCAGCAGGCGCTCGAAGGCTTCCAGCAGCGCGTCGCGTTCGGCCGGCTTGGTCAGAAAGCCCACCGCACCGGCCTGCTGCGCGCGCGCCGATTCTTCCAGGCCGGAAACGAAATGCACTGGAATACGCCGCGTGACGGCATCGGCCTTCAGGCGCTCCATCACGTCCCAGCCATCGATGCCGGGCAGCATCACATCGAGCAGGATGCCGGTCGGACGGAAGTGGCGCGCAAGATACAGGCCCGATTCGCCGTCGCCGGCGGCCAGTGCGCGATGGCCCTTGCGGCGCACCATGTCCACCAGGGTGCGCGCGAAAACCGGGTCGTCCTCGATCGCCAGGATGACGGTATCGCCGTCGCCAAGCACGTCGCGATCGTCCGGGATCCAGGGCTTGGGCATCGATGTCAGCGCCGGTGCCGGAGGCGCCGCGGGCGCCGGTTCGACCGAAACCCTTGGCGCAGCCCGTGGCGGGTCGACGACCTCTTCCGACATCGAAACGTACTCGCCGATCAGCGATGCCGGTGCGCGTTCGGGCAGGACCACGATGAAGCGACTGCCTTCGTTGACCACGCTTTCCAGTTCGATACCGCCGCCGAGCAGTTGGCTCAGCCGACGCGCGATGGCAAGGCCAAGGCCGCTGCCGCCGTAGGTGCGGCTGGTGCTGGCGTCCATCTGCTCGAACGTGCCGAACACGTGTTCCATGCGGTCGCCCGGGATGCCGATGCCGGTGTCGATGACGGTGATGGCGATCGACGTTTCGGCTTTCAGCCCGTGCCGTACGGCGAGATCGGCGCGCGGGCGCGCGATGTCCACATGCACGGAGCCTTCGCGCGTGAACTTGAACGCGTTGCCGACCAGGTTGTTGGCGATCTGCTCCAGCCGCGCCCCGTCGGTCAGCAAGACCGAAGGCAGGCCTTCGGCAACGCTCACGTCGAAGCCCAGTGATTTCTCGCTGGCGACGTGGCGGAAGCGGCGCAGCAGCGCCTGCACGAAATGGGACAGCGGGAATTCCTCGGCGACCACCTGCATCTTGCCGGCTTCGATCTTCGACAAATCGAGGATGTCGTTGATCAGGCGCAGCAGGTTTGAACCGGACTCGTGGATCACGCGTGCCGACTCGACCTGCTCGTCGTCGAGGTTGCCGCCGTCGTTGTCGGCGAGGTTGCGCGACAGGATCAGCAGACTGTTGAGCGGCGTGCGCAGCTCGTGCGACATGTTGGCGAGGAAATCCGACTTGTACTGGCTCGCGCGCGCCAGCTGCTCGGCCTTGCGCTCGGTTTCTTCCTGCGCCAGCTCGACCTGCCGCTTCTGTTCGGCAAGCGTGTCGGAGGTCTGGCGCAGTTCCTCGTTGGAGGCCTGCAGCTCCTCCGCCTGCACACGCAGTTCTTCCTCGGACGATTTCAGGCGCTGTTGCTGTTCCTCCAGCTCGACCGTCTTTGCCTGCAGTTCCTCGTTGGTGGCGGAGAGTTCTTCCTGCTGGACGCGCAGCTCTTCCTCGGATGTCTGCAGCTCCATCGCCTGGCGCGTGGAGTGTTCGAGCAGCTCCTGTGTGCGACGGGCGCGCAGCAGGTTCTCGAGTGCGAGTGCGGCGAACGGCAGCAGCTCGTCGAGCAGGCTCTGCTCGGCCTCGTCGAAGGCGCTGAAGCTGCCGAACTCGAGCACGCCGAGCAGGTGGTCCTTCTGCAGCATCGGCACCGCGATGATGCTGCGCGGCGCGGCTTCGCCCATGCCGGAGTGGATGCGGATGTAGTCGTCCGGCACCGGTTCGAGCACGATGGCCTTGCGCTCGAATGCGACCTGTCCGACCAGACCCTCGCCGGGCGCGTAGCGCGTGGCCAGATGCTTGCGCTGCTTGTAGCCGTAGCTGCCGCGCAGGTCGAGGTGCCCGTCCGCTTCGACCCACGCGAAGAACAGGGCCACGCCGGCCTTCAGGCGGGGCGCGAGTTCCGAGGTCAGCGTGCGCGCGAATTCGTCCGGTGTCTCCGCCGCCTGCAGCATTCCCGCGATCTCGGCGACTTCGCTCTTGATCCAGGTCTGCCTTGCGGTCGCGATCGACGACCGCTTGAACACGGCGAGCGCCCGCGCGATCGCGCCGACCTCGTCTCCGCGGTTCTCGCCTTGGATCTCGATCTCGCGGTCGCCTTCGGAAAGGCGCGTCATCAGGTCGGTGAGGTGGCGCACCGGCTGCGTGATCAGGCGAGTGGACAGCCGAAGCGCAAGCAGGCCAACGAGCATGCCGAGCAGGAACATGCCCACGACGATGAAGCGCACCGTCAGCGCGGTCTGGGCCAGGGTCGTGTTGCGCTCGTCGAGCAGGCTCAGCTCGTCCGACCGTGCCTCGTCGAGGATCTGCAGCATGCCTTGCATGGAGCCGCCGGCTTCCGCGAGATAGCGTTCGCCCAGTTCCTGGAAGCGCGTCGGCTGTTCGCCTTCATTGCGTTCGCCCGTCGGCGTTGCCGCGAGCGTGGGCATCGCGGCGCTGCTGATCCAGGTTTTGAGGCGGGTGTCGATCTGCCGCAGGCGCGCCTGCTGCCTCGGGTTGTCCTTGACCAGATCCAGCGCGGATGTGATGTGGTTGCGGGCCTTCTGCGCGTCTTCTTGAAAGCGGTCGAGGGCCTGCTTGCCGCCGGACATGATGAAGTCGCGCACGTCGATATCGGCGCTGAGCAGGGTCAGCACACGCGCGACGTGATCGACCAGTTCGACGGCATTGTCCTGACCC
>JASLGB010000301.1 GCA_030150315.1 Dokdonella sp.
GGAGAACACCGCCCGATCGACGCAGCCGCTCCGCTCGCGCGCTGCCAGAGCGCCGCCACGGCGTTGCGCACGCCAATGCGGCAGCGGCAAGTACTGCCGCAGCGGGCGCATCAGGCCTCGCCCAGCCGCTCCATGCGGTAGCTGCCATCGAGCACGCGCCCGATCCAGTCCTGGTGGTCGAGATACCAGTCCACCGTGCGCGCGATGCCGCTCTCGAAGGACTCGCTCGGCTTCCAGCCGAGTTCGCCCTGCAACTTGCCGGCGTCGATCGCGTAGCGGCGGTCGTGGCCGGGGCGATCCCTGACGTAGGTGATCAGCGACTCGCGCGCGCGGCCATCGGCCAGCGGGCGGCGCTGGTCGAGCAGCGCGCAGATCGTCTGCACGACATGGATGTTCTCGCGCTCGGCGTCGCCGCCGACGTTGTAGACCTCGCCGACGCGCCCCGCGTCGAGCACGCGCCGGATCGCGCTGACGTGGTCGCCGACATAGAGCCAGTCGCGCACGTTGCGGCCGTCGCCGTAGATCGGCAAGGCCTCGCCGGCGAGCGCCTTCTGGATCATCAGCGGAATGAGTTTTTCCGGGAACTGGAACGGCCCGTAATTGTTCGAGCAGTTCGTCGTCACGGTCGGCAGGCCGTAGGTGTGGTGGAACGCGCGCACCAGATGGTCCGATGCCGCCTTCGAGGCCGAATACGGCGAGTTCGGCGCATACGCCGTTTCCTCCGTGAAGCGGCCTTCGGCGCCGAGCGAGCCGTAGACCTCGTCGGTCGACACATGCAGGAAGCGGAACGCCGCCTGCTCCGCCGGTGCCAGCGTGCGCCAGTGGGCGAGCGTGGCCTCGAGCAGGTTCAGCGTGCCGACCACATTGGTCTGCACGAACGCGGCCGGCCCGTCGATCGAGCGATCGACATGCGACTCGGCGGCGAAATTCACGATCGCATCGGGACGGTGTTCGGCGAGCAAGCGGCGCACCAGATCGGCGTCACCGATGTCGCCGTGCACGAAGCGGTAGTCGGCGTGTCCGGCGACGGCGGCCAGGGTGTCGAGGTTGCCGGCGTAGGTCAGTGCATCGAGGTTGACGACGCGGCAGCCGCCGGCCGCCAGCGTATCCAGCACGAAGTTGCCGCCGATGAAGCCGGCGCCGCCAGTGACGAGCAGGGTTTTCATGGGTTTGCGCGGGTCCGATCAAGAAGAAGGGCCGGCAAGCCGACCCTCGCGACATGTTACCGACGCCGTCCGCTCAAGGCGAATGGCGAGCCGGCGCGCCGAGAAAATGCCGGCCGATCGCCAGCGCCGTGCGGTACGGCTCGGGCGCGTCGCGGTTGCTCAGGATGACCACGGTGAGCCGCTGCGCGGGCCAGCGCACGATGACGTTCCGAAAGCCGATGGTCTCGCCGGAATGCCACACCGTATCGCCGCTGATGCGCCAGCCGTAGCCGTACTCGACGCCGGCCTCGTCGGTTTTCGTCCACGGCGTCAGCGCGGCACGGCGCGAGGATTCGCGCAGCAGGCGGTCGTCGTGCCAGGCCGCGTCCCAGCGCGCGAGGTCGTTGATCGAGGAATAGATGCCGCCGTCGCCGAGCACGGCCGAAGTCGGGCTCTGGTCGGTGCGCAGCCAGCGGCCGCCTTCTTCCGAATAGCCGTAGGCCCGATGCGGAACCGGCGCTCCGCCGTTTACGCGCGCGAGCGTGCCGCGCATGCCGAGCGGATCGAAGATGCGCTCGCGCAGGAAGTCGTGGTACGGCCGGCCGCCGGCCTTCTCCACGACCAGCGCCAGAATCGCGTAGCCGCTGTTGCTGTAGCGGTACGCGCTGCCGGGCGCGAAATAGAGGCGATCGGTGCCCTCCAGCAGGCGCAGCACGTCGGCGTCGCGCAACTGGCTGGCCGATTCCTCGACCGCCTCCGCGCTGGCCGGCGGCAAGACGCCGGTGCTCGGCGGCGCGGGCGCAGCGGGTGCCTGAGACATCAGGTCTTCGTAGTCGATCAGGCCGCCGGTATGCGTCAGCAACTGGCGGATCGTGACCGCATCGGCCGCCGCCGGCAGCGACGGCAGCCACTGCCGCACGCGGTCGTCGAGGCCGAGCGCGCCCTGCTCGGCCAGCAGCAGGATCGCCGCCGCGGTGAACTGCTTGCTCACCGAAGCGAGCCGGTAGTCGGTGGCCGGCGTGGCCGCGACGCGCTGCTCGAGGTCGGCCAGTCCGTAGCTGCGGCGCACGACGGCCCGGCCGTCGCGCAAGACCAGCAGCGACGCGCCCGGCACGTTTCCGGCGTAGGCGTGCATTAGGTCATCCACCGGGTCGGCGCCGCGCAGGCCGACGGATCCGGCACAGCCGGACAGGGCCGCCGCCAGCAGCAGCGGCAGCGCGATGCCGCGGCGCGCCGGCGTCACGGCGTGCCGCCTTCGCAGTCGCCTTCGCGCACGAAGGCAAGATCCTCGAAGTCCGAGCTGAAATCCGCATCCGGGTCGACCTTGGCCATCGTCATGCCGCCGCCTTCGGCAAAGTCGATCCATGCTTCC
>JASLGB010000316.1 GCA_030150315.1 Dokdonella sp.
ACGACATGGGAATCCCTGAGCAGGCACTTAACGACTCAAAAAAAATCAATGCCACCAACAACTTACGGCACCAATCGGAAATTGATCGCAATGACCTGCGGCCCGGAGAGCGCCGCAACAGGGGATTTCTCGCATATCAAACCGGCGCGCGAAGAAGGCCATTTGGCACGGAATTCAGAGGCAGGGGAATAGTGCGGGAGTGAGCGAAGACCCTCACGCCACGGTCAGGTCAGAGGTCCTGACGATACTGGATGTAGGGCGTGCGGCTCTGCGGACGCACATCGCCTTCGTGGCCGGCGCCGCCGAGTGCGGCATTCAACACGTTCTGCGCGCCGACGCTGACCTCGGCACTCCAGGGCGTGCGCCAGGAAACGCCAAGATCCAGCGTGGTCCAGCGCTTGCCGGCAAACAGCGGGGCATCGCTGCGGATCACATGGCCGACAACCGCGCCGCGCAGGGAACCGACGCCAAGCCCGAGGCTGAGCGACAACTGGTCGAGATCGATGCCGGGCACCGTGGCGGCAGGCTGACCGACGGCAGAGGCGCGACCGCGGCCATAGCTGGCACCGAGATCGAGCAACGGCCCATCGCCCAGGCGCCACTGGCTACGCGCGTACATCGAGGTTTCCGAATCCAGCTTCAAACCGTACGGCGCCATTGCGCCCGCCCACGGCAGAACCGCAACCGGCGCATCGGCGCCCATCACGAACGGTTGGGACGGCTGCGACTGCAACCACGACAGACCATAGGAAAGATCAATCGAACCATCGCCCGACGTCCAGCCCAGTCCGAGCATTCCGCTGAGCGAGCTATTGGCCCATGCCGCGGAGGTCACGCTGCAATTGCTCGCCGTGCAGGTGGCACCCGGCTCCAGCATGTGCTGGCCCAGAAGCGCATCCGCGCGGAACCCGTTGCCGAATTGCCAGACCAGACCCGACGCAGCCGACGACGTGCCGGCCAGATGCCAGGTCGACGGCCCCCGATAACCGGGCACCGGATCGACTTCGGAACCGCTCCATTCGCGCGGCAACGCAACGACCGCGAGCAGCTGGCCATTCGCACCGGACCAGATCGGCACAACCGGCATTCCCTGCCCCGCATTGGCGCCGGGCCGAAGGGACAGCAGCTCGTCGACCAGCGGCGTCGCAGCGCGCGCGGGATCCGGCACGATCGACGGCAATGGCTGCGCGATGCCCGAAAGGGGCAGCACCATTGCAAGCAACCATGGGGCGAGCCGGAGAGTCATCGAAGCGTTGCAGCCTGGGAACGTGGAGCCCATCAGGGAGTGCTGACGGAGACGGGAGTTCCGCAGCACGCGGGATACGGCCCGCAGCCTAGCACAATTCACGAAATACTAACAGTCGACCGTGCAGGGCTCGTGGCGTACTTGCCAAGACGCGGCTCGCATCGAGTCCGTCGCAGGAACATACTTCAGCATCGGTTCATTCCCCCGCCAGAAGAGAGCACTCGAATGTCGAAATTGCCCGCTCGTACAGCCTTGGCCGCAGCGCTCGCTGTCGCCTTGAGCGCCAGCGTATCGGCTGCGCCCGCCCTGCCAACGATCGCCGCGACGCATCCGACGATCGATGCGATCGAAGCCGCGCGCAATAACCCCGACGTCCTGATCCTGCAGGCAGGCATCATCGACCCGCGATCCGAACGGCTGGATGCCCGCACCGTCGGCGTCGCCGCCGCCACCGATGGTGCGACCTATGGAATCGTGCAGTTTCAGCCAGCCCAGCTGAAGCAGGCGCGCGAAGCGTTGCGCGCGCGCGGCATCGAGTTCCTGGGATACGTGCCGAACAATGCCTATTACGTCCGCCTCAATGGCATCGCCCTGGCCGATGTCGCGCAGGCGTCCGGCGTGCGCTGGGCCGATGCGCTGCAGCCCGCCCTGAAGCTGGACGCAAGCCTGTGGCAGGCGCAGCGCGCCAATTCCGTCGCGCGTCAGGCCGATGGCGAGTACGAGATCATCGTGCACGCATTCCGCGGCGTGTCCTCGATGGCGGTGGCCAACCGCATCCGCGCCCTTGTTCCGGCCGCCCGGCTGACGATGCGCAGCGAGCGCGCCGATGCCGCGCCCTACGTGCGCGTGAAAGTCGACGCGGCTTCCCTTGATGCGCTGATCAACGCCGCCACCGCGATCGACGGCGTCTACCACGTGGCGCCGTGGATCCCGACCGAAACGACCAATGCGGCCGCGATTGCCGCGGTGCAGTCCAATTTCACCGGCAACTGCGCCGGCAGCGGCCCGATCTGCACCGGCCCGGCACCCGGCAACGAAACGCGCCACCCGATCTTCGATCAGGGATTGACCGGCAGCGGCCAGATCGTCGCGGTTGCCGACTCCGGCACATCGCCGAACGCCGCCTGGTTCACCACACTGGACAAGGGCGCAGGCCCGCATGTGGAAATCACGCCCGCCGAGAATCCGCCGCCGGTTCCGCCGGCGATCGGAACACTCCATCCGAACAACAAGATCATCGCGTACTGGACACAGCCCGGCGGCCCGATCGACTACGACTTCACTTCCGGCCACGGCACCCACACCAGCGGCACCGTGCTTGGCGATGCGGCCGGCACGTTCACCCCGAACAGCTTTCTTCCGTCCACGCCCTACCTGAGCAACCACGATCTGGCCGACGGCATGGCGCCCAATGCGCAGCTGCTGATGCAGGACGCAGGCCCGGCGGACGCGAGGTCGATCATCATCCAGGACTTCCAGGGCACGCTGAAGCAGGCGCATGACGCCGGCGCGCGCGTGCACAACAACAGCTGGGGCGCCAAGACCGGCGGCCAGTATTCGGGCAATGACGAGGATCTCGACCACGCCACCTTCGACAACGAAGCGCTGCTGGTGGTCGTCTCCGCCGGCAACGACGTCTCCGGCGCGATGGCCACCGGCTCGCCCGGCAACGCGAAGAATGCAGTGACCGTTGCCGCGCTCGGCCACGGCGGCAGCCTTGCCAAGGCCGGCTTCTCCAATGCC
>JASLGB010000459.1 GCA_030150315.1 Dokdonella sp.
CGACGGCACCAAGCGGCACATTGAGCTCACCCCAATGGTTCACAACGGCATGGAGGTCGTGGAGCTCAAAGACAATGGTGGTCATACCTACATGGGTCTTAACGGCACAACGACAAACGGCGAGCTTATGGTGCAGCTTCGCAACGTCGCCACCATGAAGCAGCAGCTCAAGGCCGAGGGTTGGCCTGTGTCAGCGGTCGAGTCTGTTCGCTAACAACTCGGTCAACCGGACGCAAACCCGCTGCGCGGGTTCGCGCCGGTTACCTCGGGCGTTAGGCGACAGGATCATGATCAATCGCATTGACAACCCGGTTGGCTGGGCCATGCTTCTTAGCGACCTTGAGGATGCGCATGAGCACTTGGGCAACCTCATCAAAGAGATCACGGCCAATCCCGAGTACGGGGAGCCAGAGCTACGGATAGACTTAGGCCATGTCTATGCCCACCTCAATAGGGCGTGGCGGCGGCGTGAGATCGCTGAGGACTTTACTGATAGTGAGTGGGTGGCTGCAGGAGAATTTCCCAATGATCTTGAGCCAGTCGCCTAACAATTCATTCAAGCCGACGCCGCTTCGCGGCGCGGCTTAATTCAGCAACTGTCTTGAAGCGTGCCGCTCAAGCCAGTGCCGAGCCTTCCATCCTGAGCTCGTCACGTCGCTTGGCATTCACGATGCCAAGCAGCTTGCGCATGCACGCCACCAACGCGACCTTGCCCAGCTTCCCGCGTGCCCTGAGCTGCTGGTAGTGCGCCTTCATCAGCGGATCCCAACGCACCGCCGAGAGCGTGGCCATGTACAGCGCGACGCGGACCGGAGCGCGTCCACCCCGGATCCGGCGTTTGCCTTGCCCTTGGCCGCTGTCCCGATTCATCGGCGCCACGCCAGTGAGTTTGGCGATCTGACGACGGTCGAGGTGGCCAAGCTCCGGCAGTAGCGCAAGGACGGTGGCCTGGAACACCGGCCCGAGGCCTTTGCTTGAACGCAGAGCGGGTGAAGCGTGTTCCTGGATCAAGGCCTTCATCGACCGCTCGATGGCGGCAAGCTCCCGGGTCAGTGCGGCCACGGTCCGTGCAACCAGCTTGCGGACCTCCGGTGGGGCCATGGACGCCTGTTGCTTCTGCGCCTGAAGCAGCACGACCACTTGGCCACGGCGCCGAAGCCAGTCGCGTAGCTCCCGCTGCCATGCGGGCGGTGCCACATGACGGCGCAGGCGATCAACGAACATTCCGGCCATCAGCGCCAGGAGCCTGGCATCGATGGCGTCGGTCTTGGCCAGCTCGCCGGTGGCCCGGGCGAAATCCCGCGCCTGACGCGGGTTGACCCGGGCAATCCAGAGCCCGGCATCGCAACACGCCTCGAGCAGCGGCTCTTCGTAACCGCCGGTGGCCTCGACCACGATCCGCTGCACGTCCATTGCCTCCAGGCGCTTGACCAGCTTGGCAATCCCCGCCCGGTTGTTGGCGAAGCGGTCCACGCCCGGCTGCCCATCCACGGCCAGATCCAGATTGGCCTTGCCCACGTCGATCCCTGCTGCCCGCATGCCCGTTCTCCGCTAGAGTTGTCCGGTCGAGAGCATCGTGCCCGAGGCCCACGCTTATCAGTTCGAGGGCAACCTCGATCAACTGTTCGGGCGCAGGGCGCGAGATCCGGCGTGCGGCCCCTGCTGAATTACGGTGGTGCTGACACCGAGGCGTTATCGGGCGCGCACGCCGGGCTCTCGGCTCTTAGGCTAGGGGAAACTCAAGACATAAGGCGTTAGCCCTAAGGGGGGAGCATGGCGCGTTTTAGAATGGAGCAAGAGCTTCCAGCGACGCGTGTTACGCGGGATCTCGTAAAGTCTCTTGAATCTCTGATTTCAAAGCAAGTCGATGCTTTGGCGCCAAAAGAAGACAATCAAGATGATCTTCGCGCGGCTAAAAAGGTCTTCGTCTCCGATGCTCTTGGTACGGAGACAATGCAATCCATAGATGATTTCGGCCCGTCCAAATTCTCCGACACAACCAAGCTGGTTGGCATCTACTTTAGTGCGCCTTGGGGGACTTCACTGAAAGGCCTAGAGATTGATATTCAATTTCACAACATTCGCGGCCTCTGCCGTGTCAAGGTTGCATGCGACGGATCAAATGCGCGCGAGCTAGCCCACGGCATCACAAAAAGTGTTCTTGAATGTATTGCTCCACACGAGAACGGCAACCGATGGCTGCATCCGAAGCCATTCACTGGCGGCGTTCTTTTTGCACTCACCTGGGGCAGTCTTTGGTTCACCGTAATGGCAATTGGAGCAAAATCAGTTCGTTGGCCCCTAGGATTTGCTGCACTGTTTGTTCTTCTTCTTACATATCAGTGGATCTTGCCAACACTGCTCACATACACAGCTTTTGAATCTAGTGAGTCTGACATGAGGAGCAGCTGTTATGATTGGGTGATAAAGAGCTTTCTTGGATTTGTCCTGTTCGGCACAGTTCTCGCACTCGCGCGGGATCACATTCTCAAGCTCATCGGCGCGGGCTAACAATTCATTCAAGCGGACGCCGCTTCGCGGCGCGGCTTAACTCAGGTGTTAGGCCGCAGAAAAAATATGGCTATTCCCAAATCAATTCAAGACCTTCGCACCCGAACGCTCGCCGGAGAAAGGTTTTCCTATCTCTACTTTTGGGGCCATCGACCGCAACCAGGTGGTGCGCCATCCAATAGCTGCTTCAGCCAATGGTATGGTCCTTCCCCCGTAGAGTGAGTCCACGGATTTCTGGAAACTCTCCCCAACGGAGGGTTCCATGGGTCCTTCCCCCGTAGAGTGAGTGCACGGATTTCTGGAAACTCTCCCCAACGGAGGGTTCCATGCGCAAGTCGAAGTTCACAGAGAGTCAGATCGCGGAGATCTTGAAGGAAGCGGAGTTGGGCACGGCTGTCGCCGACGTGGCACGCAAGCACGGCATAAGCGCGGCGACGTTCTACGCGTGGCGGTCCAAGTACGGTGGCATGACGGTGTCGGACATGCAGCGATTACGCGAACTGGAGCAGGAGAACGCACGCTTGAAGCGGATGTACGCCAATCTGAGCCTGGAACACGAACTGATGAAGGAAGTCATCGCAAAAAAGTGGTGACGCCGGCGCAGCGCCGCGAGGCGGTGGGCTGGCTGCGGGAGGAAAAGGAGGCGAGCGAACGGCGGGCCTGCCGGATCGTGCGCCAGCCCCGTGCGACGCAACGCCGGCGCAGCCGCGGTCGAGTCGATATGGCGCCGGAGGTCGAAGTGCGTTTGCTGGAGCTCGCGCAGGCGCATGCGGCGTGGGGTTGCCCGAAGCTGCATCGGCAGCTGCGGCATGAAGGCCACTCGATCAACCACAAGCGCACCGAACGGCTGTACCGGCAGCACGGCCTGTCGATCCGGCGCCGTCGGCGGCGTCGCCTGGTGCGGGAGGTGCGCAACCCGCTATTGCAACCGATCCGCCCGGGCCAGTGCTGGTCGATGGACTTCATGGGCGACAGCCTGGCCGATGGTCGGGCCTACCGGACGTTCAACGTGATCGACGACTATGCCCGCGACGCACTGACGATCGAGATCGACGTGAGCCTGACCGCACAGCGCGTCGTGCGCATGCTGGAACGACTGTGCGACTGGCATGGCGCCCCCGAATCGATTCGCAGCGACAACGGCCCGGAGTTTCGCTCCGAAGTCCTGCAATCGTGGGCGAAGGACAAAGGCATCCGTTGGGACTTCATTCAACCCGGCTGTCCGGCACAGAACGCCTACGTCGAGCGCTTCAACGGCACCTACCGACTCGAAGTGCTCGACGCGAATCAGTTTCGATCATTGGATGAAGCGCGCATCGTCACCGAGGAATGGCTCGCGATCTACAACGAGCAACGCACCCACAGCGCCATCGGTCATCTGCCGCCGCTGGCGTTCAAGCGACAATGGCAGCAACGTCAGTTTCCAGAAAAGAATGGACTCGGGTAAGGGGGATTGACCACCTGCCACCGCTGGCGTTCAAACGACGATGGCAGCAAC
>JASLGB010000394.1 GCA_030150315.1 Dokdonella sp.
GCCATCGTTGTCAGCCTGTTTCCCTAGCCGGTGCCCAAGGGCGGGCCACGCTCGCGCTACGGCAAGCGGGATTCCTACAGCGTGCTCGGGCGCACCTATCGGGTGATGCCGGATCCGCGCGGCTACGTCGAGCGCGGCATCGCGTCGTGGTATGGCAACAAATTCCACGGCTACATGACCTCGTCGTTCGAGCCGTACGACATGTACCAGTTCTCCGCTGCGCACAAATCGCTGCCGCTGCCGAGCTACGCGCGCGTGACCAACCTCGACAACGGCAAGAGCGTGGTCGTGCGGGTCAACGATCGCGGGCCGTTCCACGAAAACCGGCTGATCGACCTGTCCTATGCCGCCGCGGTGAAGATCGGCGTGTGGCCGAAGGGAACGGGTGTGGTCGAGGTGCGCGCGATCGATCCCGATCGCCCGGATGCGCTGCCGGCAACGCAGCTCGCATCCGCGCCGGCACGAGCGCCGGTTGCCACCACGCCGGCACGCCCCGCGGGGTCACCGCCTGCCGCGTCACCGTCTGCCGCGCCCGCCATCGGTGCGGCGCGCATCTATCTCCAGCTCGGTGCGTTTGGCGATCGCGCCAATGCCGAGCGGGCCGTCGTCAACGCCAAGCGCAAGGGATTGTCGGGTGTCGAAATCCAATCCACCCTCGTCGATGGCCGCACCGTGCACCGTGTCCGCATCGGGCCGCTGGCCGACGTCGATACCGCCGATGCGATGACGGCGCGTGTCGAGCGGCTTGGAATGGGTGCGCCGCGGGTGGCGATCGAGCGCTGAGGGCAATGGGCGCGCGGTGGCGGGCCGGTTCGAACCGTGCGCCATTGCGGCGCACGGGTCCCTGGAATTCCCGAGCCGGCGTACCGGCTCGGGAATCTGCCTCACTGCGTGACCAGGAAGGACCAGGTGACGGACGCCTGGGTCGGAGCGGGCGAGCTGCTCGGCTGGGCAAGCAGCGCGACGCGGTCGCCGGCGGCAACGACCACCGAGCCAGTGCCGGAACAGGACTGTGCGCTGGGACCGCTGATCGAGCACGAGACACCGCTCGAGCTGCCATTGACGTACACCGTGTACGTGAAGGCGCGTGTGCCGGTGCCGGAAGCCACGCTCTGACGAACCTGCAGGTTCGTCAGCGAACCCGCAGCGGGGAGCGGCAGCGCCACCTTCGTTTCCGACGTGTCCGACTCGCCGATGCCGACGTACCGGATTGCATTGTTCGGCGTCGGGAAGTAGGAGCTGCCGAAGAACGCGAAGGAGCCCGATCCGGCGGGGCCGGTCGCACCGGTTGCTCCGGCCGGACCTTGTGGTCCCTGCTCGCCCTGCGCGCCCGGCAGGCCGGGGGCGCCCGACGCACCGGTGTCACCCTTCGGACCGGCCGGGCCGACATCGCCCTGGAGGCCTTGTGCGCCGGTTGCGCCGGCAGGACCCGTGTCGCCGGTGTCGCCCTTCGCGCCGGTTGCGCCAGTCGCACCTGCGGCACCGGTATCGCCCTTCGGGCCGATCGGGCCGATGTCGCCCTGGAGGCCTTGTGCGCCAGTAGCGCCGGCAGGACCCGTGTCGCCGGTGTCACCCTTCACGCCAGCGGCGCCGGTTGCACCTGCGGCGCCGGTCGCACCGGCGGCACCGGTATCACCCTTCGGGCCGGCCGGGCCGACGTCGCCCTGAGGACCTTGCAGGCCTTGCGCACCGGTTGCGCCAGTCACACGGGCGGCTCCTGTCGCGCCTGTGGCTCACGCTGCGACCGTGGCGCCGACCGCTCCCGCGGATCCGGTTGCGCCTGTGGCTCCCGCTGTACCGGTCGCGCCGGTTGCGCCGGTTGCGCCGGTCGCACCAGTTGCTCCGGTTGCGCCTGCAACGCCGTTGAGGGCGTACTGCGCGACTGGCGCGGTCGTGATCGGCTGGCGCGGCAGGGTGGAGCCGTTCACCGCAACCTGCAGCCACGTCTGCTGACCGGCGAAGGCACCGGGGAAGGCGAGGGAAATGCTGAAGATGCCGTTGATGACCGGGTAGGACGGCTCGTTGATCGTGCCGCCGATCTGCACGCCGCCGCTCTGCTGCGTCCACAAGGAGAACTGCAGGTTGGCGTTGCCGTTCACCGGCGTGCCGTCCTGATCGAGTCGGCCCTGGTAGACGAAGTCGGGCAACTGCGCCGCTGAGGGTTCCAGCGGCGCGGCATGCAGGGTGCTGCCATAGAGACAGAGGGCGATTGCCGTCGCGAGGAATACCTTCTTGCAAGAAGTCATTGCGTGCAGTCCTTTGGTCCGTCGAAACCGTTCTGGAAGATGCGATCGCCACTCAGCGATCCGCTGTTGATGCCGCCGAAACCGGCTGTCAGCTGGTAGCTGCCACTGCCCACGGTGCCCGCTGCGGGCTCACCGATGGTCGATAGCAGCGTGTAGCAGTTGTTCGAGATCCGGCCGCCGGCGCTGACGGCCGTACCGTTGCTGAGCCGGTACGTGGCTGCAGCGCTGCCGACGCCGAGCACGGCGATCAGGAGCACGCCGGTTGCGCCCGCGATCAAGCGTCGGGCAACCGCCTTGTTTCGTTTCATGGTTTTCCTCGTTGCAGGTCGATGGGATTGCCACCTGATGGACGCCGAGCGGAGGTTCCGCGGCCTGCTTGCCACCCATCCCTTGGCGAGCACGTCACGGGGATCGAGGGCTTCCCGTGAACCACGTCACAGCATTTTTCATGCCAAATGCGAACTGGGTCATGAAAATGGCCTTGACATTCCCATTCATTGCGGACCTTCATCTGATTCCGGCGCCGCGGCGGATGCGCTGCCCGGCCGCCTCGCATTAGCCAGGCGAGGGTGGTGATGCGGATGCGCTGCTTCGATGTGACGCGCAGCGTCCGCTTCGGACGCGCCGTCTGGCCGAACGCCCGCTGACTTGGCGTGGTTCCGCGGCGCGGATGGCCGCCTTCGACAGGTGTGTTGCAGCGGAGGCTCTGCGACAATCCTCGACTTCATCCATCTTCCAGGATTGGATCGCTCGTAATGAAGCTGTCGCAACTCGCCGTTCTCACCGCCCTGGTCTTCGTGGCGGTTCCCACGCAGGCCCAGCAGGCCGCTAACGCTCCCGCCACCCAGCCGTCCGCAGCGGCCACTCAGGATCTGCCCACGCCGCAGACGGTCGCCAAACCCGCTCCCTTGCCGCAGCCCGGCGCTCCCGGCTCCGGCCCGGTGCCGCCGCCGCCGCCGATCGATGCCAAGAGCTGGGTGCTGATGGACTACACCAGTGGCCAGATCCTCGCCGAGAGCAATCTGGACATGCGCGTGGCGCCGGCCTCGATCACCAAGGTCATGACCTCGTATGTGGTATCGGCCGAACTGGCGCACGGCAAGATCAAGCTCGACGACAAGGTCACCATCAGCGAGAACGCATGGCGTTCCGGCGGCGCGGGTACGGACGGCTCGACCAGCTTCCTGCAGCTCAACAGCCAAGTGCCGCTGAAGGATCTGCTGTACGGCATGATCATCCAGTCGGGCAACGACGCGGCGATTGCGCTGGCCGAGCACACGGCCGGTTCCGAGCCGACCTTCGCGCAGCTGATGAACCAGTACGCCGCCCAGCTGGGCATGACCGGCACGCATTACATGGATGCCAGCGGCCTTCCCAATCCGGAGCACTACACCACGGCGCGCGACATCGCGCTGCTGTCGCGCGCACTGATCCGCGACTATCCGGACGAATACAAGGTGTATTCGGTCAAGGATTTCGAGTGGAACGGAATCAAGCAGCACAACCGCAACACGCTGCTGTGGCGTGATTCGACCGTGGACGGCATCAAGACCGGCCATACCAACGAAGCCGGTTTCTGCCTTGCCACTTCGGCCCTGCGCGGCGACCAGCGTCTGATCGCGGTGGTCATGGGTGCGCCCAGCGAAAAGAGCCGCGCCAACGACAACCAGGCGTTGCTGAACTACGGTTTCCGTTTCTTCGAGACGCAGAAGCTGTATCCGGCGAGCAAGGCCCTGGCCACGCCGGAACTGTGGAAGGGCGCCGAAGCGACCTTGCCGCTCGGCGTCGCCGAGGACGTGCTGGTCACGCTGCCGCGCGGCCGCTACGGCGACCTCAAGGCCAGCCTCGAAATGCCGTCGCGCCTGGTGGCGCCGATCGCCAAGGGCCAGAAGGTCGGCACCCTGCGCATCTCGCTCGACGACAAGGTCGTGTTGGAGCGTCCCCTCGTCGCGCTGCAGGAAGGCGCCGAAGGCGGCTTCTTCAAGCGCATGTCCGATGGCGTGTGGATGTGGTTCAAGGGCGATGCAGGCCCGGACGTGTCCACCTCGCCGCAGGGCTGAGGTTCGCGCCCGCGCCGTTGGGCGCGGGCGTGCCGGACCCATCTGTCGGGAATCGCATCACGCCCAAGGAGAACGCACATGAAGCAAATCGGTGACATCCATCCGCAAAGCCCCGACCAGGGCTTCCAGTTCCCCGGCGTGTTCGAGATCAGCGCGATGGGCAGCGCTTCGGCGAAGCTGGAGGAAGAAATCGTCCGCATCATCC
>JASLGB010000014.1 GCA_030150315.1 Dokdonella sp.
TGCTTCATCGTGAACGACACGCGATGCTGCCCGGATTCAAAGGGGAGGGGCCGCCGATCCGCCGATTGCGGGCGGTATCGCCGACGGCGCCGAAACGGCCGCTCGCCATCGTGGCAGCGGCGTGGTGACTGTTCCGGGGGAATACACGTGCGTTGCAAATCTCTGGTTCTTGTTCTCGCGGCACTGCCCGCGCTTTCCGCTTGGGCGCAGGGTGCGCCCGCGTTTGATCCCGCAATGGCCAAGCAGTTGGCCGGGCCGCCATCGGAAATGGCGGCGATGCGTGTGGCCTCGCCGGTGGACGGGGCAATCCATTCGCGCTCGGCCTTGTTGTCGCTGCCGCTCGACCGCGCACGCGGTGCCGCGGTGTCGCGCTGGGAAGGCGAGTTGCCGGTCGAGCAGGAGCGCGTGCGCGTGCTGGTGTTCGGTGCGGACGGCGACCTTTCGCGCTGGCAGCTTCGCGCAGCAGACCGCAATGGCGTTGCCAGTGCCCGTCAGGCGCGCACGCCCGTGGCGACCCGCTTTGGCATGGGCAATGCCGACGTTCCGGTGTGGATGCACGAATTCGAGGGCATCTCCGGCGGCAGCCTGAATCTTGTGCTGGAGGCCAATGGCGACGCGAAGACCGGCGTGGTCCTGCTTGAGGGCGATCCCGCCACCGAGTTGGTGTCGTGGCCGGTGCATGCGAGCCAGCGTGTCGGTGACCGCTTCGGCATTGCGGCCGTGCTTGATGCCGCGCCGGCGGCCGATGGCAAGGCCGCGTTCGGCGGTCGGGCCGGTCGCATCGCACGCGCCGTATTGCGCGTCACCGATCCGTCCGGCGCGCGCAGCGAGTGGCCGATGACCTCCGGGCGCGGCGACGACGGCGTGTACCGTGCGGAATTCCCGCTCGGCATGGCCGGCGACTACACGGCGCAGGTGGAAGTGCGCGGCACCGACGTGCTTGGCCGCAGTTTCGTGCGCACCGCCGAGCACCTAGTGCCGGTGGTGGAGCCGAGCCTGGCGCTGGCCAACGCGCGCGTGCAGGCCCGCCGCACGGGTGACCATCGCGTCGAGCTGGTGCTGCCGGTCAGCCTGCACGCTGCGGGGCCGGACCACTACCGCGCTTTGGCCGAAGTCTGGGGGCGCGATGCCCGCGGTCAGGCAGTGCCGGTGGCGTGGATTGGCGGCATGGTCGCCGCACGCGACGGCATGACGCTGGGCTTCGATGAACGCTGGGTCGATCTGGCCGGCGCGCAGGGCCCGTTCGAGCTGCGCAACCTGCGACTCGAGCATCCGGACAACTCGGTTGCCGTGGCAACGGCGGAAACGCTGGCGCTAGACATGCCGCGCCGCTTCGTGCTGTACGGCGCCAAAGATGTCGTGGTGGACGAGTCCATGCGGATGGGCCCGCGGCCGGCGCTGGAAGGCCGCCGCAGTTCGATTGCGGCGGCGGATCTGTCCGGCACCGGCCGGCGTCTGCTGCTGGTGCACGGCTATTGCTCCGGTGGCGTCTGGCCGGCGGCACAGTTCGCGACGTCGTCCACCTTCCTCGATGCCAACCAGAGCCGCAGCAATGACCAGTTCGCGCTGCGCCTGAAGACGTTCGGTGACACCTGGAACTCGTTCGGCACGGTCGCCCACAGCCAGGGCGGCATGGCGGCGCTGCACCTGTACAGCTATTACTGGAGCGGTCTGGATCAGGCCACCGGTAGCCGTCTGCTGCAGTCGGTCGGCACGCCATACCAGGGCACCAACCTCGCCGGCATCCTCGCCACGCTCGGCAACTGGTTCGGCGTCGGCTGCGGCAAGCAGTCGGATCTGACCTATTCCGGCGCGGCGGCGTGGCTGAAGGGCATTCCGACCTGGGCGCGGGCGAAGGTGAACTACTACTCCACCTCGTTTGCGACCACGCACTGGTGGGTCAACGACTACTGCCAGATCGCCACCGATCTGGTGTTGACCGACCCCGAGGACGGCACCGTGGAGAAGTCAAACGCGCAGCTGCCCGGCGCGACCAATCGCGGCCATGTGACCGGCCAGTGCCACACGGCCAGCATGCGCGATCCGGCGCAGTTCCTTGACGCTTCGCGCAACGCGATCATGAGCACGAACGCCGCGCGCTGATCGGCCTTCGCGCCGGCGACCTCCGGTCGCCGGCGCCAGGTACCTCCGTCAGCCATCGCTCGCGCGGGCGGTGGTCAGAGCAGGGCCCAGGTGACCACGGCGCAGACCGCGGTCATCAACAGCAGGCCCGCAAGAAAGAGTCCGTCCGCCAGACGCTCCAGCCGGTGCATGCGCCGGCTGCTGCGCGTGCGCAGCGCCCAGTACGAAAGCATGCAGGCGAGCATGAACAGCGTGGCGTCGGCGGCCAACAGGTCGTCGCCGATGGTCGCGACTTTGGTCGCCGCCGTGACCACATGCAGCAGGCCGATGACGGTCAGGCAGACGCCGACGAGAGCCGCTGACGCGGTGAAGATGTGGATGCACAGGTCGGCTTCGAGCGTGCGGCGCGGGTTGGCCGTATCCAGGGAGGAGTCTCGTTCGCCGGGCATGGACATGACCGGACAAAGACCTGCGTGCATCGGTCGAAGTTCACCCGCCGGCACGCGATCGCGGCGCTTGCGCCGGAGGCCGCCGGGCCGGTCGCCGCGGTTCCTGTCCCGCGCCGCCGGCACGGCGATGCCGTCATCGGCGGCGCACGGCATGGCGGCAAGGCGGCAAGGCGGCAAGGCGGCAAGGCGGCAAGGCGGCAAGGCGGATCAGGTCGCGGACAGGCCGGCTACATCGATCATGCGCAGCGCGCCAGCGTCGCGCCAATCCTCCGGATGGCAGGTGAACATTAGAATCTGATGCCGCTGCGATACGTCATGCAGGATGCGCTTCATCTGCTGCTTGCGTTCGCTGTCGGAGTGCACCAGCGCATCGTCAAGGATCAGCAGGGTCGGCTGGCCGGCCTCGCGCAGCAGATCCGCATACGCGAAGCGGGCAAGCACGCCGAGCTGCTCGCGGGTACCGTGGCTGTGATCAGCAAACGGAAGGCGTGCGCCGTTGCGTTGCAGGGCCGATGGCCGCAAGCGGTGGATGTCGACGTCGGCCTGCACGCCGGGAAACAGGATCTTCAGATAGTGCTGAAGGCGGTTTCGCAGCGGTCCATACAGGCGCTGCGTCGCCGCCTCCTGATGCAGGGCGATGCGTGTGTTCAGCAGGTCGAGCGCGTCGGCGCGTCGGCGGTGATGGTCCAGTCGTCGCTGCAGTCGCGCGCGCTCTTCTTCGGCCACGAGCAGCTTTTCGTCGATGGCCTGGGCGCCGAGCGACTCCAGGTTCGACCGGTGCGCGCTGATGGCGATGAGCAGCTCGTGCCGTTCGGTCTGGACCTGCTTCAGGGCGAGGTCGTAGCGCTGGATGTCGG
>JASLGB010000055.1 GCA_030150315.1 Dokdonella sp.
AAAAGTAGATGCGCATCACACTTTAGTCCATAGGTGCATCACCTATGCCTCTAGTCCCAACCATCATCCTTCACGCTGTAAAGTGTCCCCCCCGTATGCCAAAAGTAGCGCAATGATTTTTTACATGACATGGGTGAATCACCTATGGCAAAACGCACGCTCCGACATCGAACACCGAACCGAACCGCGGTCGTTTTGCGCATTCCGATACGGGAATGCGTGTTTGTGACAAGAATTGCCCGCCCGCTGCATGGGTCTGTTGCATTTGTTTTTTCCGCAATCTAGAGCGTTCCGCGAGAATCCTGCGTCAAATTCGTGCACCTTCGGGGCCGGTTGTCTGCGCAGGTGCAACATTATTTTGCGCTTCATCGACGGAAAGAGAGGGATCAAACCATGCGATTGGCGCTCGGCTCCCCCAGCTGCATTGTTGCGCGAGGGCTCAGCAGCCTCGTGGTGGAGGTGCCGCAGGCGACGATCGTGGCCGTTTCATCCACCACGCAGGGTCTTTTGCGCGTTCTGCTTGAGCAGCGCCCGGACGTGGTACTGCTGGAAGCCTCGATGGTGGCTCCGCTGCGGGAAGGCCTTAAACTGCATCGTCCCCGCATCCTGGTATTCGGACGCCAGACGCATGTCGGCACGCGCAGCCCGTTCGGCAGCCAGTCCGCTTGCGGCTATCTGGACATCGACGGCGAACCCGAGGTGATCCTGCAGGCGATCCGCATTGTTGCGCACTGCGGAGTAGCCCATCCCGGACTGGATCGTTGCGCCGCGTGCCCGGTGCAGGAAACGCTGCGCACGCCGCAACTGCCGCTGTCCGCACGGGAAAGTGACATCTTCGTGCGTATCGGCTGGATGCAGGGAAATACCGAGATCGCCGAGGCGCTGGGCATCAAGGTCAAGACCGTCGAGGCGCATCGGGAAGCGATCAAGCGCAAACTGGCCCTGCCCTCTGCCGCCGCATTGCTGGAGGCAGCGCTGGCCTGGCGCTCGGGACACCTTCCGGTACACGACGGTACGCGCCGCGCGTCCGGCGGCAGCCAGCCGGAACGGCGGCATGCATCCGGCAAGGATGCCGCGCCGCGCGAGGTCGACTAGAACAGCGCCGCTGTCCGATCACCGGCCGCGTCGCGCCAGCCGATCCCGCGGAACAGCGGTATGCCCGGAGCGGGGATCGAACCCGCATGACCTTGCGGTCGAGGGATTTTAAGTCCCTTGCGTCTACCAGTTTCGCCATCCGGGCAGCGAGGCCGCATGGTAGCGGCAGCGCCGCTGCGCGACCACGGCCGGATCAGTCCGCCGGTGCGACGTCGAGGCCGCAGGCGCGTGCCAGTTCGAGGAAGCCAGGGAACGAGGTCACGACGTTCGCGCAATCGCGCACGCGCACCGGGGCGTCCGCGAGCACCGCCGCGACGACGAAGCTCATCGCGATGCGGTGATCGGTGCCGCTGTCGACTTCGCCGCCCGCGATCGGGCCGCCGTCGATGACGGCGCCATCCGGCGTTTCACGGATACGCACGCCAAGCGCCGCCAGACCCCTGGCCATCATGGCGATCCGGTCCGACTCCTTGACGCGCAATTCGGCGGCGCCGCGCACGGTCGTCGTACCGTCCGCCGCCGCTGCGGCAATGAACAGGATCGGGAACTCGTCGATCATGTCGGGCACCAGCTCGGTCGGCACCTCGATGCCGCGCAGCGGCGCATGGACCACCTCGAGGTCGGCCACGCGTTCGCCGCCCTGCTCCCGCGCATCGTGTTCGCGGATGTCCGCGCCCATCAGGCGCAAGGCATGCAGCAAGCCGGTACGGCGCGGGTTCAAGCCTACGGCGCGCAGAAGCAGGCGCGATCCGGGCACCAGCGTCGCGGCGACGAGAAAGAACGCCGCCGAGGAAAAATCGGTCGGCACCACGACATCGGTGGCGCGCAGGCGATGCCCGCCGCCGAGACTTGCCCTGCCCGGCCCGAAGTCGATCGGCCAGCCGAATGCCGCCAGCATGCGCTCGGTGTAGTCGCGGGTCGGGTGCGGCTCACGCACGGTGGTTTGGCCACGCGCATACAGGCCGGCCAGCAGCAGCGCCGATTTCACCTGCGCACTGGCCATCGGCAGTTCGTAATTGATGCCGTGCAGATCCGAACCGCCGCGGATGCGCAGCGGCGGCAGGCCGCCCGCCTCGGCGTCGATGCGGGCGCCCATCGCGGCCAGTGGCTCGATCACGCGGCGCATCGGACGCAGGCGCAGCGAATCGTCGCCGGTCAGGACGGTGTCGAATGCCTGCCCGGCGAGCACGCCCGCCAGCAGGCGCATGCCGGTACCGGCGTTGCCACAGTCCAACGCACGATCCGGCGCCCTCAGACCGTGCAGGCCGACGCCGTGCACGATGCGCGAGGATGCGGACGGCACGTCGATGCGCACGCCCATTTGCGCAAAGATCGCCGCGGTCGCACGCGTGTCCTCGCCTTCAAGGAAGCCGTCGACACGCGAGGTGCCCTCGGCCAGCGCGGCGAGCATGATCGCGCGATGCGAAATCGACTTGTCACCCGGTACGGTGATCTCGCCATGCAGCGCGCTGACGGGACGACTGATCCAGTCGATGCGATGAGAGGTCATGGAACCTGCTTCATTCGGTGCCATCCCGCCGAGCGGCGGCAGGACAGCCCGGACGCGCATCGAGAGATCGGCAATACAGGAGCGCGGGAGTGCGCGTGGAAATGGCACGTCACGGCGAAGTCCGGTGCGACGCGTCCAGCGCGGCAAGCAGGCGCTCGTTCTCCGCACGGCTGCCGATGCTGATGCGCAAGGTCTGCGGCAGGCCGC
>JASLGB010000056.1 GCA_030150315.1 Dokdonella sp.
CAGCAGGCCGTCGGCGGTCAGTCCCTGGCGCGCGCGCACCAGTTCCGATTCACTGTCCACGCAGCGCAGTTCGCCGAGCTGGCGGCGCAGGAAGGCGAGGGCGTCCTCGTTGATGCCTTCGAGCAGGGCGGCCACGGTGCCGGCCGCCGGCAGCGCATCGTGGCGCCGCGCATGGCTGGCCAGCGCCAGCTTCACGCCGTAGACGGCGCGGCCGTCACGCAGGCCGCGATACAGCTTCGTCGCGCCCTCCTCGTGCTCGGGTGGAATCAGCAGCGCTTCCACGTTGCTGCGCAGATAGGCCTCGATCGCGCGCTGCCAGGGTGCATCGGAGACGCGCACCAGATCGCAGACCGGGCGCGCATCGATGCCTTCGTCGCGCAGATAGCCCATCAGGCGCACCACGTCGGGCGCGAGTTCGGCCTGTCCGGCGGCGAGGCGCTTCTGGTTTTCGCGCGCGGCCTTCAGCTTCGCCTGCGCCTGTTCGAACGCGGCGTGCCGGCGGCGCGCTTCGGCCTCGACCGCTTCGATCGCCGGCGCGGCGCGCGACAGTGCGGCGCGCGCCTCGGCGAAGAAAGCGTCCGGCGACCAGGGCAGGTCGGCATCCGCGGCCAGTGCGCCGATCCGTTCGTGCCAGTCTTGCCAGATCGCCTGTGCCGCGGTGATCGCGTCGTGGTCGGCGGCGAGGCCGTCGATGGCGGCGAGCGCGCCGAACTGTTCGCGCCCGAAGCCGACTTCGCGTTGCAGGTCTTTTTTCAGCTGGATCAGGCGATCGCGGTCGCGACCGGCGACTTCGTCGAAATGCGCCTGCTCGCCGTAGCCGCGCGTGCCCTGAAGCTGCGCCTGCGCACGCTCCAGTTCGTCGCGCGCGAGTTCGCCTTCGGCGCGTGCCTCGGCCAGGTCGCGGCGCAGGCCGGCGAGGGCGTCGCGTGATGTTTCGACCGCGCTTTCCGCCTGTTCGATCTGCTCGGCATAGAGGTCGCGCGCGTACTCCGCACCCAGCGCCCGATACGACGCCGAGCGCACCGCCTGCGTGGCGATCTTCTCGTACTGTTTTTCGACCAGCTCGGCGGACTCGATGCGCTGGCGCACCTGCTCGATGCGGTCGCGGATCTGGCGGAAGCTGTCCAGCAGGGTGCGGAAGCGCGCGATGTCGGTCGGGCGGTCCTCGGCCACCAGGGTGCGCACGAACAGGTCCACGTCCTCGACTCGCTGCAGGTTCAGCGCATTGAGGAACGCCTTGCGATAGGCATTGAGGTCGGGCGCGGACGACGGCGTGGCGCGCAGGCGGTAGAGCAGGTCCTTGACGAAGCGTTCGGCGACCGTGTGCAGCTCCAGCGACTCGCCGACCGACTTGCAGCGGCGTGCGGCCATCTCGCGGAACGTCGTCCACGCCAGCGGAAGCTCCTTGCCGTCGATGCGCTCGAGATGGTCGTCCAGCTCCAGCGCCACGCCGGGCAGCAGGTACAGGCCGTGCAGGCGGTGTTCCGGTTCATCCAGCGAGGCGCCCAGCGCGATGCCGGCGGTCAGCGGCAGGCTGCTGTCGGTATCGCGGAACACCAGCGAGACGTAGGTCGTCGCGGTGCGTCGTTTGCGGCCGTCGTCGCCGCTGCGGTACACGCCGAGGCAGTAGTCGCGGATGGTGCGTGCGCGTGCGCTGCCTCCGGCCTGCGCGTTGAAACGGATGCGGCTGCGGTCGCCGCCGAGCAGCACGATCTGCAAGGCGTCGAGCAGGGCGCTCTTGCCAGCGCCGTTCGGCGCGATGATCGCGCTGGTGCGATCCAGTTCGAGTGTCTTGGCCTCGAACAGGAAGAACTGCACCAGATGCACGCGCTCAAGCTGTTGCATTGTCGGGCTCCTGCTGCACTTCGTCGTCGCTGCCGTCGTCGCTGCCGTCGTCGTGGCGGGCGGTGTCCTCGTCCTCGTCGTCGGCACTGTTGTGCTGGTCCAGCCTTTGCAGCCATTGCTCGCCGACGATCTCGACGATGGCCGGACGCACCTGCAGATGGAACGGCTGCGGATCGTCGCCTTCCGACTCGACCAGCCGGCACACGCCCCAGCGTTTCAGCGCGCGCGCCAGTTCGCGCAGGGTGCCGACTTCAGGCATCGGGCGTCCCGTCAGCGCGGGGTAGGCTTCCTGCAGGTCCGGCAACTCGACCGTAACGATGCCTTCGTCCTCGATCGTTCCTTCGCGCATCGCGTGGTCGTAGCGCAGGCGCAGCACCAGCAGCAGCAAGGTTTCGGCCAGCGTCACCGGCGTGCCTTCGCCGTGCGTGGGCAGCGCGACGATGTAGCGGTAGTGCGCGTTGCGCTCCAGCCGCACGCCGAGCGGCGCCAGCGCGGCGACGAAATCGTCGAAATGATCCTCGACCAGCAGGTAGGCCAGGCGGGTGCCGCGCTCGTTCGCCGACAGCACCTGTTCGGTGACCAGCCGGTACGCGGCGCGCTCGAAATCCTGCGCCGAATACAGGTTGTTGGATTGCTGGCTCAGCGTGTTCCAGCTGCGTTTCATGCGGTGTCCTTGGAGTCTTGCGTGGTGCGCCGGATGACGAAGCGCGGCGCGCGCAGCCAGTCGTTGTCGGTCGGCGTGTCCGCGCTGAGCAGTTCGACGCGGAAGCCACGCAGCAGGCGGCCGAGCGGATCGTCGCGGCGCAAGCCGCCGATGCGGCGACTGCGCTGCGCCAGCGTCAGCAGGGTCTGGTAGGCGCGCAGGTCTTCGATGCTCCCGATCGACAGCGCCGAGGAATCGATTTCGCCCGACGGCGCGAGATGGCGGCCGACGTAGCGGGCCATGTCTTCGGCGGTGACCAGCCGGGCACGCTTCATGCGGCGCAGCAGCGACAGGCGCGCGAGCTGCTCCGGCGTCGGTGCCTGCACCGCGTTCGCGCTGCGCGGTATCGGCCTGGGTTTCGCGCGAGGCGGGCGCAGCCGGCTTTCTTCCATCAGGCCGCCGGGCGCGACCGGCAGGCGCAGTGCGTCTGCCGGCGCGGCCAGCGATCCGCGGCAGGCGCGGTGCAGCAGTACGTCGAGCTTGGCCGGCGCGCGCAGGCGGTAATCGAGGAAGGCCAGCGCGCGCCGGTTGGCCTGGCGAATGTCATCGTCGAGGCGTTCGAGGTACTCGTCGATGCGCTCGAGTTCGCGCAGGCGGCGCAGGCTGCGCGAGAAACGCTGCGCAGCGCGCTCGGCATTGCCGTGATGCTCGCCGTACCAGGCCAGCAGCGCGTCGCGGCGGTCGCCGGTTTCGATCTGGCGCGCCATGGCCAGGATCGAGCTGCGCCGTGCCAGCGGGTGATCGGCGCGATGCAGGTCGGCGTAGTCGCCGATGAAGAACTGGCCGACGTAACGCTCGAACCACTGCCGCGCGAACTGCGCGGTGGTTTCCGATCGCGTCAGCTGCGGCATGAGGTCGCGCACCTGCAGACTCATCGAGGACAGCGACACCAGCAGCCGGCGCGCCTGGTCGGCGGCTTCGTCAAGCGCGTCGCCATCGGCCTTGCCGTCGACCACCTTCTGCAATTCCGATTCGATCGAGCCCATCTTTGCGCGGACGAAGGTCGGGCCTTGCTCGACGAACTCGATCAGCGCCGCCAGCAGCTCGGCCACCATGCGCGGCATGGTCACCATCTCGCGGGCGCCGATGCGCTCCTGCCGCAGCCAACCGGCCGTGCGGAAGCGTTCGTGGATGGCATTGGCGCGCACATTCGTTGGCGCATCCGGTGTTTCGCCGTCTTCGGCTTCCCAGGGATCGTCGCTGAGCAGGTAGCGTTCGATCGCTGCGGTGATCTCGCGGCGCGGCAGGCCGTTGCTCGGCACCATCGGCGCGTCGGGGCCGAAGAACTCCTCGAACAGGCGGCACAGCAGCAGCCAGTAGCGCGCGCGGTTCGGCGCGGCGAGCGGGCCGAACAGGCCTGCCGGCACGAGCGCAAACAGCGAGGAGCTTCCCTTTTCCGTCACGCCTGCCACTCGTTCTCCATCCCGCTTCAATCCGCATGGGTCCTCTTGCGCAGGGCCGCCGAGCGTGACTCGCGGCGTTGCGCAAAGCGCAAGGCTACCTGTTTCGCGGCGCGAAGTGCGGCTTGTCGCATCGGGAATGCGCCACTAAGATGCCGCGCGATCCAGGCCGGGAGCCTGGTATCCGATGCCAGCAACGATGGGGCGCTTCCGCCCGATGTCTCGCCAGCGAATTCTCTTTCCTGCGAGGACATCATGTCGAAAAATCTGCTGTTCGCGACGATCGCGTTTTGCCTGTCCAATCCCTCTCTCGCGCATGAGCGCGAGGAAGCAGCCGAGCCCCCGTTCTCGTCCGTATCCGAATCCGAGCGCCGCGAGGCCGAGGGCAAGACCGCCTCGCTCGAACAGATCACGGTCACCGCGCGCCGCATCAAGGGCGATGCGCTTTCCTATCCCGGAGCGGTCAGCGTGATCTCGCCGGAAATCATCGAGCGCGAGCAGTCGTCGAACATGATCGACCTGCTCAACCTGGTGCCGGGTTTCAACCTCGACTACGACGTCGGCCGCGACATCGGACGCAACTTCACGCTGCGCGGCTTCGGCTTCACCGACGAAGACCGCGTGATCGTCAAGGTCGACGGCGCCCGCCGCAGTTTCAATTTCGCAAACCAGATCAGCACCTTCGGCATCGACCCGGAAATGCTGCGCGAAGTCGAGGTCGTGCGCGGTTCGTCCAGCGTGGTGCATGGCGGCGGCGCCTTCGGTGGCGTCATGGAGATGCGCACCAAGGACGCGCGCGACCTGCTGCGCGGCGACGAGGCGTTCGGCACGCGCCTCAAGCTGGGCTACAACGACAACAACCGCCGCCATCTCGCTGCGCATGTCTTCGGCACCAATGCGGAGCGCAACTTCGACTATCTGGTCAGCGCGCTCGGCACCAATGCGCGCACACACAAGCTGGCTGGCGGTGTCGAGGTGCCGACCCGCAACGACAAGCGCGAGGGCATGCTGAAGCTGCGCTACGCGCCGGCCTCTGACCACGAGCTGCATTTCAAGCTGCAGAGCGCGACGATGGATGTGCAGAACCCGTGGAACACGCTCTGGCATCTGACCGAGTGGACCGACACCGAGATCACCGGCAGGCACCAGCAGCAGGACGTGGCCGCGAGCTGGTACTACACGCCGGCCGATTCGTGGATCAATCTGGCGGTCGACGTGTTCGCGAACCGCACCGAATACGATCGCAAGATCTGGGACCTGCCGCCGATCGACGAGTACAGCGGTCTGATCGACCGCAACCGCTATGCCGGCGTGAATGCGCAGAACCTCACGCGCTTCGACACCGGCGCGGTGCACCACACCGTGCAGTTCGGCTTCGATACGACGGCGCGCACGGAGGACCAGTTCGACAAGTACACACGCGAGTACGCGCTGCTGGCGTCGGCGCAATCGCGCGATCACGGCCTCTATGTGCAGGACAGCATGACCTTCGGCGAGCGCGGCCAATGGGAAGTGCTGGCGGCCGTGCGCCACGATCGCTTCCAGCGCGAGGCCGGTCGCCTCAGCCATCCGTTGCCGGAGGAATCGAGCGATACCTACAGCAGCCAGCGCTGGTCGCCTCGCCTCGGTCTTGGCTGGCAGGCCAACGACTGGCTGCGCCTGTTTGCCAATTACTCGGAAGTGTTCCGCGCGCCGTCCGCTTTCGAGCTGTATGCGACCGGCGCCGGAAATCCGTGGACCTACTGGGTGCCCAACCTCGGCCTGAAAGCCGAAGTGGGGCGCGAGGTCGAGGCCGGCGTCGCGCTCGATCTCGGCGCGCTGGCCAAGGTCGATGCACTGCTGTTCAAGATCAATGCGTTCCGTGGCGATTTCGAGGACTTCATCGACCTCGTCGACATCGACCCGCGCACGCCGGTGCCGGGTGACACCGGCGTTGGCGGCAGTCTGCGAGGGCGCCTCAACCAGTACCGCAACCTCGACTCAGTCGTGCGCCGCGGCGTGGAAGTGGAGGGCAACTTCCGCCATGGCCGCTGGAGCGCGGATCTGGTCTATTCAAGGCTCAAGGTCCGCGACGATCTGACCGGCCTGGACGTGCCGCACGCGTTCGCCGACAAGATGCTGCTGACCGCGGGCTACCGCGTCGCGCCGATCGACGTGCAGGTGGATTGGCGCCTGAACTGGTACTTCGCCGCGCCGAACCTGCCGGCGCGCAATGCGTCGGGGCAACTGCTGATCGATCGCAGCTTCAAGACGCACGACGTGTTTATCGGCTGGCGCCCGCGTGCGGGGCAGGACTTCGCCCTCTCGGGCGGCGTGCGCAACCTGTTCGACCAGGAAGTCGTGCGACCGGGCTACCCCGCAGGCACGACCCGCGTCGGCATCGGTCGCAGCGTGTTCGCGGAGGTGAGCTGGCAGTTCTGACGGTGCGGAAACCTGCTGCCGGCATGCGCGCTGCGCGTGCCGGCGGTTCAGGGCTTGACGTGTTCGTCGTCGCCGGCCAGATGGCCGCCCAGACCCATGCCGGCGCCAAGGCCCATTCCCGCGCCCATGCCGCCCATCCCACCGCCGCCACCACCGCCGCCGCCGCGACCTCCACCGCCGGATCCGCCGCCTTCGCCTTTGCCGCGTGCGCCGCCGCCGCCGCCGCCCGAACCCGGTCGCGTCGGGCCTTGCCTGGGCAGGGCCAAGCCGCTCGGGATCGGATCGAGGTCGAGCGCCTCACGGATGAAGTCGCGCAGCGAGACCACCAGATCGTGCGTGTGGATCGGCCGCCCTTCGACCAGTTCGGTCGCGGCGCGCGCGGCGAGCTGTACCTGCTCCTCGGTGCCGAGCAGGATGATGTCCGACAACGCCGCCTCGACGGCATCGCGGATGCGGCGCGTGCGGTCGCTGCCGCTGTCCTCGCCATCGCCCACCGCGGGAATGACATCGCTCGCTTCGGCGCTGCGCCTGCGCAGGTCGCGCAGATGGGTCGGGTCGACCGCCAGGTTTCCGGTGAACGAGCCGCCGAGCGCCTTGTAGGCGGCGATCAGCGTGCGCAGGCGTTCGTTGATCTGGCGGTTGGCGCGCTCGCGCCGCTGTTGGATCGTCTGCATCGCCAGCAGGCGCACGCCGACGCCGATCAGGGTGATCAGCGCGAGGCCGATCAGGGTCGAAAGGATTCCCTGCCAGGAGCTGAAATCCAGGTTGCGCATGGCCGACTCCGCTGCAAGGGTGCGGGCAGTGTAGGGCACGCGCGCGGCGCCGACGCCGTAGACTTCGCCCCTCCCGGTTTTCCTGTCCTGCCGCAATGAACGACATCCCCGCGCAACGATTCGACGCCCTGCGCCTGCGTGCCGCGCTGTTCGCGCGCATCCGCGGATTCTTCGCCACGCGTGGCGTGCTAGAAGTGGAGACGCCGATCCTCAGCGACGCCGGCAACACCGAGCCGAACATCGATGGATTCACCACGCGCTTCAGCGGCCACGTCGACGCCGGCCCGCGCGAGCGCTGGCTGCGCACGTCGCCGGAATATCCGCTCAAACGCCTGCTGGCGGCCGGGCTTGGCGACTGTTACGAACTGGGCCGCGTGTTCCGCAATGGCGAAGCCGGTCGCCGCCACAACCCAGAGTTCACGATGCTGGAGTGGTATCGCGTCGGTTGGGACCATCACCGGCTGATCGACGAGACGATCGAGCTGGTGCGGGATGCGTTGACGCTGGCAGGGCGCGACGCCGAAGTGGTCGTGCACAGCTACCGCGACTGGTTCCGGGTCGGCCTCGGGATCGACCCGTTCACCGCGCCGATCGAAGCCTTGCAGGCGCCGCTGGCCGACGTGCGCATCGACGGCGAAGGGCTGGTTCGCGACG
>JASLGB010000067.1 GCA_030150315.1 Dokdonella sp.
ATGTCGCCGTGAATGGAGGATAACAAAGCCCAGTTATCGGAATTGGCAAGATCGAAGAAACTCAAATGGATATCGTTGAAAATCTGCGTGCAATCCGAGCCATGCACATCGCAATCCACGGAGTAAACACCAATCGCGTAAGCTCGTTGCCCCTCAGGAACCGCAGCAACTCTCTTGTTCAGGCGCTCCGCCTGAGTCGCGCACGCACTTAAGCCGAACACCAGCAACATGCCCATCAAGAAAAGCCCGCCCCTCATACAACCCTCCCCATCAAACGAACCGAACAATTAAGAACCACCCTGCAGCTTCACCAGTCGTCAGGCTGTAGACCCCCACGTTCCCAAAAAGCACCGGACACTCCCCCTTGCGCGGGGGCGACGTTGAAGATCGATGGTCATGCTGCAGTACCTCCGACGGTCATCGAATCGATCTTCAACGTCGGCTGACCCACGCCGACCGGCACGCTCTGGCCATCCTTGCCGCACACGCCAACGCCTTCGTCGAGCTTGAGGTCGTTGCCGATCATCGAGATGCGCTTGAGCACTTCGGAGCCGGCGCCGATCAGGGTGGCGCCCTTGACCGGGCGACCGATCTTGCCGTTCTCGATCAGATAGGCCTCGCTGGCCGAGAACGTGAACTTGCCATTGGTGATGTCAACCTGCCCGCCGCCGAAGTTCACCGCGTACAAGCCCTTTTCGACCGAGGCGAGGATCTCGCCCGGATCGCGCTGCCCCGGCAGCATGTAGGTATTGGTCATGCGCGGCATCGGCAGATGCGCGAACGATTCGCGGCGTCCATTGCCGGTGGGCTTGCTGCCCATCAGCCGAGCGTTGAACTTGTCCTGCATGATGCCGGTCATCACGCCGTTCTCGATCAAGGTGGTGCAGCTCGTCGGCGTGCCCTCGTCGTCGATCGAGAGCGAGCCGCGACGACCGGCCAGCGTGCCGTCGTCGATGACCGTGACGCCTTCCGCGGCGACCTTCTCGCCGAGCATGCCGGCAAAGGCCGAGGTTTCCTTGCGATGGAAATCGCCCTCGAAACCGTGGCCGATGGCTTCGTGCAGCAGCACGCCGGGCCAGCCCGGCCCGAGCACCACCGGCATCGTGCCGGCCGGTGCCGGCACCGATTCCAGATTGACCAGGGCCACGCGCACGGCTTCGCGCGCGAAGGCATACGCGCGGCCATTGGCGAGCAGTTCCTCCAGACCGTAGCGGCCGCCGCCGCCGTGGCTGCCGACTTCGCGGCGACCGCCCTGCTCGGCCACCACCTGCACGTTCAGGCGCACCAGCGGACGCACGTCGGCGGCCAGGGTGCCATCGGACTGCGCGATCAGCACGGTGTCGAGCGTGGCGGCGAGGCTGACGATGACCTGTTTCACGCGCGGATCCTGCGCGCGGCAGAACGCATCCACTTCTCGAAGTGTTGCGATCTTGGCTTCGTTGGACAAGGTATCGATCGGGTCGATCGGCGGGTACAGCGCACGCGTGCCGGTCACCGCCAGCGGCTTGCCGACGCCATTGGCGCCGGCGCGCGCGATCGCCCGCGCCGAGCCGGCGGCTTCCAGCAGCGACGGCAGAACGATTTCGTCAGAATAGGCAAAACCGGACTTCTCGCCGCACAACGCACGCACGCCGACACCCTGCTCGATCGAGTGGTTGCCGTCCTTCACGATGCCGTCCTCCAGCACCCAGGCCTGGCTGCGCGAATGCTCGAAGTACAGATCCGCCGCATCGATCGACGGCCCCATCAGGCGCGCGAAGACGCCATCGAGATCAGCGGTGGAAAGCCCGCCGGGACGGAGCAGGCGGTGTTCGGCTTGGGTAATCAGATCGGACATTCTCGAGGCCGGAAAAGAGAGGGCGAGTGGGTGCGGAATCGCGCGGCTGCGCGCTCGCAAGTTCCCGCTGGATGGGGGCGCGCATGCTGAAGTGCAATCGACTTCAGCGCAAGCCTTTGGACTTTGGTGGGTTTTTCTTCTCGGCCTCGCGCGTTTCGCGACCGATTTCGGTGATCCTGGGCTTGTCCCACGAGCCGTCCACGCGATAGCGCATCTGGATCACGCGCCCGAGTGGCTTGTGCAGGATGCCCTGAATCACCAGTCCGGCCGCCGCGCCGACCGGGCCGCCGGCAATCGCACCGACCACCGGCAAGGCGGCACCGGCACGCGGATTCACCGTCATCTGCTGGTCGTAGTCCTTCGCGCGCAGGCCGGTTCGGCCGGTGACCAGGATGTCGGCCGCCGGGCTGTTGATCGCCACGCCGTCGGTCCAGGCATTGCCGTCGCGCAGCGTGAAGCGGCCCTTGATCGAGTTGAAGCTGAGGCCGGAGCGGAAGAAGTCGCTGAAATCCAGCGTGAGGCGACGCGGAATCTCGGTCAGCGAGAGCAGGCCGAACAGGCGTCCAGCGCCTGGCTCCATGTCCGGGAAACGGCCTTCGCCGACGTCCACCGCCAGCGTGCCGTCCAGCCGCGACAGCGTGAACGCGGACGGCGGCCCCGGCCATGAGGCATCGATGGTCGCGCGCGTGACGCCGCATTCCAGCACGCCCGGAAAACCGAGCGCGCCCATCATCTGGCCGAGATCCTGCGCCGACAGCTCGATCGCCAGTTTCGAGCGCGTGCTGCCGGCGCGGCCGGTCCAGTCCCCGGCGGCCTTCATCGTGATGTTCGGCGAGCGGCTTTCCAGCCGCTCGATGCGCATGCCACCGGGAATCGGCCGGCTCTCCAGCTCGGCGCTGCCGAAGCTGGCCTCGCCAAGACGGAAGTCGCCGACCTTCACATGCATCGGCGGCATGCTCGCCGGATTGGCGCCATCGAGCGCACCGACTTCCTGCTCGGGCGTCGCGTCGGCGGTCGATTCCGGTGCATCCGGCCAGTGGATGTGGCGGAAATCGGCGCTGATCCCGCGGCGCGCAAGGTCGCGCGAGGGAATCTGCAAGGTACCGGCGATGGCCTCGCCGTCGAGGCTGATGCGCGTCGCCGAGGCCTCCTCGCCGACCGACAGGCGCATCGGCCCGAATCCGCGCGAACCGACCAGGAAATCGTCGATGCGCAGGTCGATGCCGTTCAGCAGTCCACCTCCGCCGCCGGAGCCGGCGCGCGCCAGATCAATCCAGCCACCGGCATCGAAGGTGGCCGCGCGACCACCGATGGTGACGCCCTGCGCAGGCGCCTGCGCCGCCTGGCGCGCGCCAAACTGCAGGTTCGCAGCGAACGGACGCAGGCCGTCGGGCAGGCGCGCATTCAGCGCCGCCACGTTGCCCAGCGAAGCGTCGAACGACTTGCCGCTGTATGGAAGCTCCAGCTTCAACGCGAACGGCAGGCTGCTGGCGGCGCCCTTGCCGATCGGCGCCGGCAGATCGATGGTGGTGCCGGCAAGGTCGCTGCGCAGCTCTAGCCACTTGCGCCCGCCACTGGCGTCGGATTCGACATCCACATCGACGCGCCACTCCGAATCGCCGCTGACGCGCGCCAGTGCCGGCAGAAGGATCGGCACATCGGCAAATACCGTGCTCACCGGAAAGCGTCCGCTGACGCCGGCCTCGACCACATTGCGCGGATCGGACACGGCAGCGCCGATCGCCAATTGCCCCCTGACCGGACGGTCGCGGAAGGTCGCGTCGATGCGCTCGGCCGAAATCCCGGCCTGGTTGAAGCGGATGCGTCCGCTGGCGGCGGTGAAATGCAGGCCCCAGACTGGCTGGTCGATCTTCGCCGCAGCCAGATCCACGTTGCCGTCGAGCGAGAGGTTCTCGACCTGCCTGATCGGCAGCAGCAACTTGAGTCCGATCGCGCCCTTGCCGGAGAGTTCCATCCCCTTGAGGGCGTCCGCGTTGCGCTTGCCCACCGGAATCGCGCGCAGATAGGCGAGCAGCGCGCTGCCGCTGCCCTCGCCTTTTGCCTGCACGTCGAGCAGCAGGTCGTGGAAATCCGGGATCGTCGCGCTGGATTCGCCAACGGACAGGCCCAGCGTGCGCGCCGAGGCGATGTCCACGCGCATGCCGTTGTCGAGGAAGGTCGCGACCGCATTCAGCTTTTCCACGCGCGGCCAGTTCGCGTCGTAAAGGACTTGCGCGTCCTCCAGCTCGGCGCGTGCGA
>JASLGB010000455.1 GCA_030150315.1 Dokdonella sp.
TCACGATCAACCAGTCGATCGACCACGACACCGCCGTGCTCGTGGCCGAGGAACTGGGCCACAAGGTGGTGGCTGCCTAAGACACCAGCGCAGAGACCACGCTGCTCGCGCAGCAGACCTCCGACGAGGGCGACAAGACCACGCGTCCACCGGTGGTGACGATCATGGGTCACGTCGATCACGGCAAGACCTCGCTGCTGGATTACATCCGTCGCGCCAAGGTCGCGTCCGGCGAGGCCGGAGGCATCACGCAGCACATCGGCGCGTATCACGTCGAAACACCGAAGGGCGTCATCACCTTCCTCGATACGCCCGGTCACGCGGCGTTCTCGTCGATGCGTGCACGCGGTGCGCAGTCGACCGACATTGTCGTGCTGGTGGTGGCCGCCGACGACGGCGTCAAGCCGCAGACGGTGGAGGCAATCCAGCATGCGCGCGCAGCGAAGGTCCCGCTGATCGTCGCGATGAACAAGATCGACAAGTCCGACGCGAATCCGGATGCGGTCAAGCAGGGTCTGGTGCAGCACGAAGTCGTGCCGGAAGAGTGGGGCGGCGACGTGCAGCTGGTGCCGCTCTCGGCCAAGACCGGCGAAGGCGTGGACAACCTGCTTGACGCGATTTCCGTGCAAGCCGAAGTCATGGACCTCAAGGCGGTTCCGGACGGACGCGCCAGCGGTACCGTGGTCGAATCCAGTCTCGACAAGGGGCGTGGCCCGGTGGCGACGGTCCTGGTTCAGCAGGGTCTGCTGCAGAAGGGCGATTTCCTCGTCTGCGGCGTGGAATACGGACGCGTGCGCGCGCTGTTCAACGAGTCGGGCAGCCAGGTCGAAACCGCGGGCCCGTCGATTCCCGTGCAGATCCTCGGTCTGTCCGGTGTGCCGCAGGCCGGCGACGATTTCGTCGTGGTCGAGGACGAGCGACTGGCCAAGGAAGTGGCGCAGCAGCGCCAGCAGAAGCGTCGCGAGTCCCGTCTGGGCAAGCAGGTCGGCACGCGCATGGAAGACATCATGGCGCAGATGGGCGAGGGCAGCGGTCAGCTGACGCTCAATCTGGTCGTGAAGGCCGACGTGCAGGGTTCCGCCGAAGCGCTGCGTGAATCGCTGACGGACATCACCACCGACAAGATCAAGATCAACGTGATCGCCTCCGGTGTCGGCGGCATCACCGAATCGGACGCGACGCTGGCCGCCGCCTCGAAGGCAGTCATCATCGGCTTCAACGTGCGTGCGGATGCTTCGGCGCGTCGTATCATCGAGTCCAATGGACTGGATCTGCGCTACTTCTCGATCATCTACGACGTCATCGACCAGGTGAAGCAGGTCGCCACCGGTCTGCTCGGCACCGAGGTGCGCGAGGAGATCATCGGCATCGCCGAAGTGCGCGACGTGTTCCGTTCGTCGAAGTTCGGCGCGGTGGCCGGTTGCATGGTCGTCGAAGGAACGGTCAAGCGCAGCAAGCCGATTCGCGTCCTGCGCGACAACACGGTCATCTTCCAGGGCGAACTCGAATCGCTGCGCCGCTTCAAGGAGAATGTCGAGGAAGTGCGCAACGGCACCGAGTGCGGCATCGGCGTGAAGCAGTACAACGACGTCAAGCCCGGCGACCAGATCGAGTGCTTCGAGCGCATCGAAGTGCAGAGGACCCTGTAAGCCATGCCTGCGAAGTCGTTCAATCGATCCGATCGCGTTTCCGCCGAACTGCGGCGGGAGCTGGCAGTGCTGGTGCATGCCGCCGCGCGCGATCATGCGCTGCCATCGGTCAGCGTGTCCGACGTCGAGGTCACCAAGGACCTCGACGTGGCAACGGTCTACGTCACCGCACTGGTGGGCGAGCAGGGCCCGGCGGCGACCAAGGCGCTCAACGAGCTGGCCAAGGAATTCCGCCGTGAACTCTCGCGCACCATGACGATGCGTCGCGTGCCGGAGCTTCGGTTCCGTTACGACGACTCGGTCGACAAGGGCGAACGCATCGAATCGCTGCTCCGCGGCGAAGAATGAGCCAGCAAGGGCCCGCCGTGATGGCGGGCCTTTTTTGTTGTAGGGTTTCCGCAACGACGCTTCAGCTCCCCGGCTGGGTGATCGAGAAGGAGGAAAGCCCATGGCCCTGATTTCCTGTCCCGAATGTCGTCACGAGGTGTCCGACAAGGCACCGTATTGCCCCTCCTGCGGCCATCCGCTGGCGGCCAAGGGCGCTGCCGATGCGACGGCGGATTCCAACGTGGCCGAGATCGCGCGTACCGGAGGCAAGGTCGCCACGACCTGGCTGGTGGCGGGGCAGGTGCACTGGGTGGTGCGCGCCCTCGTTGCGATTGTCGCGATCGTCGGCTTGTTCCTTTTCCTGACGTTCGCAGGCTCGAAATAGTCGGCCCGAAACGGCAAGGAATGCGCGTGTCGCCCGCGCACGCGCTACAGTCGTGTGTTTTCGCTGCTGCCGATATTCATGCGACGCAAAAACCAACGCCCTCTCAACGGCATCCTGTTGCTCGACAAACCGCAAGGGCTGAGCTCCAACTCGGCGCTGCAGCAAGTGCGGCGCCTTCTTCGCGCGGAAAAGGGCGGCCACACCGGCAGCCTCGACCCGCTTGCCACCGGGCTGCTGCCGCTGTGCTTCGGCGAGGCGACCAAGATCGCCGGTCTCTTGCTCGGCTCGCGCAAGGCCTATGAAACCGAAGCACGCCTCGGCGCGACAACGACAACGGACGACGCCGAAGGCGAGGTCGTGCAGCGTCGCGACGTACCGCCGCTGGACGACTCGATCATCCAGGCTGCGCTCGCCACGCTGACCGGACGCATCGTGCAGGTGCCGCCGATCTACTCCGCGC
>JASLGB010000188.1 GCA_030150315.1 Dokdonella sp.
GCGGTCAGTCGCGTGCGGCTGGCGCGTCGCGACGGATTTCCGTCGTTGCTGCGGCGCTACGCCTTCGAAGTCAGCATCGACGGCAGCGACCGCTATCGCGGCCACCTCGATCTCGACGGCCATCGCCTCGCGTCGTGGAGCCTGCCGCTGCCGGGCACGCCATCGCCACCGCCGCGTGCGGCGTCGCATCTGCGGCTCGTGCAATAAGGCGCCGGATCCCGTGTCGTCGGCCATCCAGGCCTGCACGGGATGAGCCCCTCCCTGGATCGGGTCCGGGACAGGCTCTGAACTTATTTGACGATGCGCAGGTGCGAGCGCTTCGGTGGCTCTTCCGGCGCGGGCGCGGGCGGCGGTTCGCTCGGCGGCCGCGCGGCCTCGGGCTGGAACATCATGCCCTGGTTGTTTTCCTGCGCGTAGATCGCGAGCACCGCGCGCATCGGCACGTAGACGGATTGGCTCACACCGCCGAAGCGCGCGAGGAAACCGACGTGGTCGTTGTCGATCATGAACTGGCCGACCGCGCGCGAGGCGATGTTGAGGATGACCTTGCCGTCCTTGATCGCCGACACCGGCACGCGCACGTCGGGTTGGGTAGCGTCGACGAGCAGGTACGGCGTCAGGCCGTTGTCGCTGATCCACTCATACAGTGCCCGCAGCAGGTAGGGGCGATTGGACGTCATCGCGATCGCTGACATGACAAGACTCGCACTCAGGGAGCCGGGCAGTGTCGCCAACTAGGGCATCGGGCGCAATGCCTTTTCCTCGGTAGACATGCTGCGCGTGAAACCCTGGCTGCGGAAGATGCGCTCGCCGTAGTCGATGATCGGCTGCGCTTCCCGCGGCAGTTGGACACCCAGCGAATCGAGGCGCCAGATCAGCGGCGCAAGCGCGCAATCGGCCAGACTGATCTCGGGGCTGAGGAAAAACCTCGATGCCTTGAACGCCGGCGCATTGCGGACCAGGTCGTCCCGCAGCGCCTTGCGCGCGGCGTCCGCACCCTTGCCGCCCTCTTCGATCTGCTCGACCAGTGTCAGCCAGTCGTTTTCGATGCGCACGGTGGCCAGCCGCAACCGCGCACGCGACATCGGATCCACCGGCATCAGTGGCGGATGCGGGTATCGCTCGTCGAGGTATTCGCAGATGACGCCCGTGTCGTACAGAACGAGGTCGCGATCGACCAGGGTCGGCACGGAGTTGTACGGATTCAGGTCGATCAGGTCTTCGGGTGGGCTGTCGAGGTCGACCGTGACGTGATCGTAGGTGACCCCTTTCGCCGCCAGTGTCATGCGCACGCGGTGGCAATGCACGCTGTCGGCCGCCGAATAGAGGGTCAAGATTGTGCGTGAGCGTTGGTTCAAGGCCATTCGTCCTCCCCTCTGCATCCCGGCGTGCTCATCCCGATGTGGAACTCTACTACGGTCCGCGGCCGGCCGCCTAGGCGGGCGCGCCGGGTGCCCGCTCCTTCGCCCCAAAAAAACAGCCCGCGGTTTGGCCGCGGGCTGTCGAGGGTGTGGCAATGCAACAACTTGCCCTGAAATCAGTGCACGTCCTTCCAGAACTCTTTCTTGAGCAGGTAGGCAATGAACGTGAACAGCGCCAGATACAGCATCACCCAGACGCCGATCGACTTGCGCTGCAGCGCAGCAGGTTCGGCGGCGTACTGAAGGAATGCCGTGATGTCGCGCACCGTGCGGTCGAACTGCTCTGGCGTCTGGCTGCCCGGCGTATGCAGGTCGAGCCCGGCGGAAGCGTGGCCATGCGCACCTTCCGCGGCCGGCTTGGCCACCTGCAAGCCCTGCAGCTCCCACAGCGGGTTCGGCATCGAGGCGTTTTCGAACACCGTGTTGTTCCAGCCCAGCGGACGGCTCGGATCCAGATAGAACGACTTCAGATAGCTGTAGATCCAGTCCTCGCCACGCGACCGGCCGATCAGCGAGAGATCGGGCGGCGCCTTGCCGAACCACTGCGTGGCTTCGTCGTGCGGCATCAGGCTGACCGCATGCTCGCCAACCTTGGCGCCGGTGAACACGAGGCTCTTCTCGACTTCGGCCGGATCCAGATTGAGGTCTTCCGCAATGCGCGAATAGCGCAGGAACTGCAGCGAATGACAGCCCGAGCAGTAGTTGAAATACAGCTTCGCGCCACGCTGGAGCGAAGCGGTGTCGTCGAGGCTGGTGCCGGCGCTTTGCAGGCCGCCACCACCGGAGGCGAGGGCCGAGCCGGCCGCCATCAGGCCGGCAAAGGCCATAACGGCGATCTTGGCGAACACGGAAATTTTCATGGATGGATTCGTCGTGGCCTTATTCATGCGTCGTCACTCGCTCCGGCACCGGCTTGGTCTTTTCGTATCCAAAGTGCGTATAGACCCACAGGAACACGAAGAAGCCGAAGTAGACGATCGTCCAGAAGCGGCCGAACACGTTGTCGATGAAGGTCGTGTCCGCATCCGCGCCGAAGATGGTCGGAATCAGGTCGGCAGAGACACCCGCACCGACCGCGCCGAGCAGCACGAAGGACAGCGCAAAGAGGGTCAGCGCGACCTTGTAGCCGGTTCCACGGTAGCGGATCGACTTGACCTGGCCGCGATCCAGCCACGGCAGCAGGAACAGGAGCACGATCGCACCGAACATCGCGATGACACCCCAGATCGCCGTGCCGAACAGCGACGGGACCATGCGCAAGATCGCGTAGAACGGCGTGAAGTACCACACCGGCTTGATGTGCGAAGGCGTGGCCAGATTGTTCGCCGGCACGAAGTTGTCGTGCTCGAGGAACCATCCGCCGAACATCGGCGTGAAGAAGATGATGAACGCGCCAAGCATCAGGAAGAAGCCGACCGCGACGGTGTCGTGAACGGTGTAGTACGGATGGAACGGGATGCCATCCGACGGCGCCGTTGCCGACCAGCGATTGCCCTTCGGGCCCTTCTTGATCTCGACGCCGTCCGGGTTGTTCGAACCCACTTCGTGCAGCGCGAAGATGTGCAGGACAACCAGCAGCAACAGGACCAGCGGCAGCGCGATGACGTGCAGCGCGAAGAAGCGGTTCAGCGTGGCATCGGCGGGCAGATAGTCGCCCATGATCCACTCGACGAGGGACGGCCCGATCCACGGCACCGTGCCGAACAGCGAGATGATCACCTTCGCGCCCCAGAACGACATGTTGCCCCACGGCAACACGTAGCCCAGGAAGGCCTCGGCCATCAGCACCAGGAAGATCAGCATGCCGAGCAGCCACACCAGCTCGCGCGGCTTCTTGTACGAGCCGTACATCAGCCCGCGGAACATGTGCAGGTACACGACCACGAAGAACAGCGAAGCGCCGGTCGAGTGCATGTAGCGGATCAACCAGCCCCAGCTGACGTCGCGCATGATGTATTCGACCGAGGCGAAGGCGGTCGACATGCCGGGCGCGATTTCCACCGCGCTCGGCTTGTAGTGCATTGTCAGGAAGATGCCGGTCAGGATCTGGTTGATCAGGACGACCAGGGCCAGCACGCCGAAGTAGTACCAGAAGTTGAAGTTCTTCGGGGCGTAGTACTCGGACATGTGTTTCTTATAGGCGTCGGTCACCGGCAGACGTGCGTCTACCCAGTCGATGCCTTTCTGAAGCAG
>JASLGB010000213.1 GCA_030150315.1 Dokdonella sp.
GGGGAAGGGCGCGCAAGCGGAATACCTCGGCGCACGCTGGCGCCTGCTGAACCTGACCGAGCGCGATTCGACGCGCATCGAAACCGACCAGATGCTGCTGGTTGCCCGCTTCGAGATGATGCTGGGTTCCGGCACCGATCCGAACGGGCTTTCCCTGTGCGAGGCGGCCGTGGTCGACCAGCGCGGGCGTCGCTGGGACTCCCGGACCGCGCCGCCGCTCGCGGCGCAACGCACCTTGCCGAGCACCTGTGCCTACGGTTTCAAGGACGGCGAGAAAATGTTCCCGAAAGCCGGCGAGGTGTGGCTGTTCGAGAAGAGCTTTCTGGTTCCGCGCGGGCTCGATGCGCGTTCGCTCGATGTCCAGATCTTCGTCACGCCGGTGGAAGAGCCGAAGCAGCCGGGGCTCTGCCTGCGCTTCACGCAGTAGCCGCGACTTCGCGACCTTCGGGCAATGCTGGCGTGGCGACGGCCGGCGTCGGCTGCAGACGCGCGATCGCGCAATCGCAGGTTGCCGCGAGCAGCGCGATGCGCGCGATTTCCGTCAGCAGCGGTGGTTGCGTTGCGCTCGGCGTGCCGATCAACAGCGCGATCGGCTGGCCGAAAGTCACCCACCAGGCCTGATCGTGCGGGCCGACGATGCCGTTGAAGGCGCGCAGCGCGTGCGTGTCGACCCAGCCCAGGAACTGGTAGCACACGCACAGCACGACCACCGCCGGCAGGCCGGCGCGCAACACCAGGCGCAGGCTGTTGGTGATCGGAACGCCCTTGCTGGTCCAGCCTTGGCTGGCCTTGCCGGCCAGTTTGCGCACCAGCAGCGGCAGCGCGCTGTAGGAGCGGCCGAGGCGTGACAGCGAGGCATCGGCCGCGTCCAGCCGGTTCGCGCGGCGCATGTCTATGCCGTAGATGATCGCGGTGATCGCCAGCCACACCATCGGCGTGACGAAACCTGCGAAGGCGGTGGTGGCGAAATCCCAGAACGGCGCGAGCGCCACCTTCACCGGTTGCAGCAAGTGGAACAGGGCGCGCGGATCGCCCCACCATTCGACGACGGACTGCCACACGACGCGTTGGTGGAACCAGTCCTTCGCGAGCCCGATGCATTGCGTGATCGCGCGCGCACCGACGAATACCCAATAGGCCTCGCAGGCCGTCGCCAGCAACGACCAGCCGACACGGCCGCTGTCCCGCTTGGCCTGACGCTGCGCGAAGGCGCGGACTGCCCATGCCGCGCACAATGCCAGCCACAAGCCGTGCTGGTTCAGGATGTCGCGCGGCGCGCCGGTCTTGAGCACGTCCGTGAAGGAATAATTGCGCACGAAGGCGATCTGGAAATCCCGGCGCAATCCGTCGAGCAGTCCCCAGGTCGTGTAATAGGCGAAGAACGGCAGCAGCGCGATCGCCAGCGCGCGCGACCAATCGTGTCCGTGCGTACCCGATGCCACCGGCGGAACATTGCGTTGCGACAACACCGGCAGGCTGGGGCGCAGGCTGAGGAACATCGCGATCGTCGTCGCGAGCTGGACGACGACGAGCAGGGCGATCGCGCCGTAGGCAAGCAGCAGCGACGTGCCGACGAGGCGAATCGCCAGATCCAGCAGCAGGTGATAGCTGAGGCGCTGCACGAAAAACCAGAACAGCAACGCAGGCCAGTAGCCGACCAGCAGGCGCCCGGTCAGGCGCAGGATGTCCAGCCACGCTTGCGATGTGGTCGACAGGGCGCTTTGCGGCGAGGTGGGCATTGCCCGCATGTTAACCGGTCACGTGACGGCTTTCTTCCAGTGCTTCCAGGAAGGCATTGCGCCAATGGGCGATGTCGTGATGGCGCAGGTACTCCATCATCGCCGACCAGCGTTCCCGTCGTTCAGTCAGCGGCATGGCCAGAGCCTGGTCGATTGCCTCGACGATGTCGTCGGGGTCGTGCGGATTGATGGAAATGGCCTGCGGCAACTCGTGCATGGCACCCGCCATCGTTGACAGCACCAGCACGCCGGGATCGGCTGGCGGTTGTGCGGCAACAAACTCCTTGGCGACCAGGTTCATTCCGTCGCGCAACGGCGTGACCAGGCCCACGTCGGCCACGCGATAGAAGCCGGCCAGAGACGTCTGGTTGAAACTGCGGTTGACGTAACGGATCGGCATCCAGTCGGGTTCGGCATATTTGCCGTTTGTGGCGCCAGCGATGCGTTCCAGACGCGAGCGCAGCTCGCGGTACTCGGGCACCTCCTCACGCGAGGGAGGCGCAATCTGCAGCAGGGATGCTTTCGCGCGCCATTGCGGATATTCGGAAAGGAAACGACCGAAGGCCTCGAAGCGTTGCGGCAGGCCCTTGGAATAGTCGAGTCGATCCACTCCGATCAACAGGCGTCTTTGCTCGAGGCTGGTCACCAGGCGCTTGGTGGCGGCCCCGGTGGCGGCGCGCTCCGCATCGCGTGCGACCCGAGCGGTATCGATGCTGATGGGGAAGGCTGCGGCACGGAAGCGTCGCCCGTCCGGCAGAACGGTCACGTCGTTTTCTTCCTGCGCTCCGTATTCGCCGCGAAAGTATCCCCGTAGTGCCTCGACGTCGCTCTGCGTCTGCAACCCGATCAGGTCATAGGCGGACAGCGCGCCGAACAGGTGTTCATGATGTGGCAGCGTGACCAGCAGCTCGCGTGGTGGCAGCGGTATGTGCAGGAAGAAACCGATGTGCGCATCCACGCCCAGCGCACGCAATTCCGCACCCAGCGGAATCAGATGGTAGTCGTGTACCCACAGGCGGTCGCCGGGCTTCAGGAGGCGCGCGACGTGTTCGGCGAAGCGGCGGTTGACGCGCCGGTAGCCAGCGAAATCCGCACGGTGATAGTCGAGCAGGGAGGGTCGGAAATGCAGCAGCGGCCACAAGGTGCGATTGGCGAATCCGAGGTAGTAGTGCTCGTATTCCTCGCGCGCCAGGTCGAACAGGGCCAGTTCCACGCGGCCATCGCTGCTGTGATGCAGCTCCGTGTTGTCACCTTCGACAAGGCGCCCACTCCAGCCCACCCACAAGCCACCGCGTTCGGCCAGTGCGTCCTGCATGGCCGAGGCCAGGCCGCCAGCGCGTGTCTCCTTCGGCTGCGCAACGCGGTTGGAAACAACGACGAGACGGCTCATGGACGATCCTCGCCGCCGGCGTATTGTGGCGCTGGCCGGATCCTTTGCCGGATGTCACGCCAGTCCCGGCATGTTGCGGAAAGTTTGGTCAAAGAACGCTCTCCCATGAGCGCGACAGGCGCGTGGCCGCGTTGATGAGGCCGACGAGGGAGTAGGTCTGGGGGAAGTTGCCCCACAGTTCGCCGGTGTGCGGATGCACGTCCTCCGACAACAATCCCAGCGCATTGCGTCGCGCGAGGAGTTGCTCGAACAGCTCGCGCGCTTCGTCGATGCGTCCGATCGATGCCAGCGCATCGACGTACCAGAAGCTGCAGATCGTGAAGCTGGTTTCCGGTGCACCGAAATCATCGGGGACGACATAGCGGAACAGGTAATTGCCCTGGCGCAGATGACGGCCGATGGCATCGACGGTGGCCACATAGCGTGGGTCGTCAACCGCCACGAAACCGAGATCGGCAAGCAGCAGAAGGCTGGCGTCCAGCCGGGTGCTGCCGAACGCATCGACGAAATGGCCATCGTGTGGATGCAGCGTGCTTTCGAGGATCCGCTCACGCATCTGTTGCGCGCGCTCATTCCAGAAACGCGCGCGATCGTCCAGATGCAGGTGTGCGGCGATGCGCCCGAGGCGATCGCAGGCAGCCCAGGACATCACGCTGGAATAGGTATGCACGTCGCTGCGGCCGCGGAATTCCCACAGTCCTGCGTCGGGCTGGTCGTAGAGGCGAAAGGCGGCTTCGCCGAGGGGCTCAAGCCGAGCGAACGCGGATTCATCGCCACGCACGACAAGGCGATGGTCGAAGAACATCTGCGTTGCCGCCAGCACTACGCTGCCGTAGGAGTCGTGTTGCGTCTGCCGCCATGCATCGTTGCCGATCCGTACCGGACGCATGCCGCGATAGC
>JASLGB010000243.1 GCA_030150315.1 Dokdonella sp.
GGAAAGAGGCGATACGGCTGGCCGTTGGCGGGGCGCAGTTTGGCGATTTGCTCGTGCATGCGCGCGAGTTCGTCGTAGTGCGGATCGCTCGGGTCGTCGCAGGTCTGGAACACGATTGCATCGTTCGGCGCGAGGCGCGCCAGCGTGTCGATGTGCGCGTCGGTGTCGTCGCCTTCGAGGTAGCCATGATCCAGCCACAGCACGCGCGCGGCGTGGAAGGCGTCCTTGAGCTGCGCATCCATCTGCTCGCGCGTCATCTGCGGATGACGCTGGTGCAGGCAGCGCCAGGTCGTCAGGATCGTGCCTTGGCCGTCGGACTCGACCGCGCCGCCTTCCAGCGCCCAGTCGATGCGGCGATGCGAAGCGGCGCCGAACAGGCCGCGCGCGACCAGGGTCTCGATCAGCCGGTCATCGCGACCGCCCTCGAACTTGCCGCCCCAGCCGGTGAAACGGAAATCCACCAGCTGGAAACCGTCGTCGCCCGCCAGCGTCAGCGGGCCGGAATCACGCAGCCAGGTGTCGTCGTAGGCGATCTCGACGAACCGCACACACGACAGGTCGGTGCCGGCCGCGGACAGCAGGGACTGCGCTCGCGCGCTGACGCCATCGTCGGCAACGACAACGATCAGCGGCTGCTGCCGCGCGATCGCGCCGGCCAGTCCGACGTAGGCGGTCTCGATGCGTTCGAGTCTGGGTCCCCAGTCCGTGCCGACATGCGGCCACGCAATCACGACCGCATCCTGCGGCTCCCATTCCGCAGGAAGGCGGAGACGTGCATTCATGGTGGGGTTCCGCTCAGGAGCCAACAACGGAATGGATCACGCGGTTGCGCTCGAAATAGACGGTGTAGCCGTCGTAGCGCCAGCGATTGATTGGCGGATGACGCGGCGCATCGCCGCCGGCCGTCGGCATCTTCGACAGCGGCGCCCCGTAGCGCTTCTCGACCTGGGCCACGCTGAGGCCGCGGCGCGGAAGATCACCGCGATAGGTCGTACGTGTGGTGGCGGCGTCGGTGGCCAGCGTTTCGGCACGCGCGGAGGGAATCGACAGCGAGACCGCGCAGGCGGCCGACGCGAGGACGAGAACGGACTTCACGAACATGGCGCAATCCCCTGATCCGGTTATGAAAGTAGGGCGTATGGTTGACCGCGTCTTTTTAGCAGAAGCCGACACCCGGTTCCATGACGCGGCCAACATCTTGTCGCTTTGCAACGAAAAAGGGCCGCGCGAGGCGGCCCTTTCGGAATGCAATCGGCAAACCGGATCAGCGCTGACGCGCCTTGAAACGCGGGTTGCTCTTGCAGATCACGAACAGCTTGCCGCGACGGCGGACGACCTTGCAATCGCGATGGCGCTGCTTAGCGGACTTCAGGGAGGACAAAACTTTCATGGAACGCCTCGCGGGATTTCTGGATGACGAAAACGCGCAATTGTACGGCGTTGTTGCGGATATGCCAAGTCCGGACGCTGTTTCGGCTTTTTCTTGCGCTTTCCGCGCGTTGGGCGCGCGGCGGATACGCCAGGGACGCATTCGCCGGCTTCAATGCGCGGCCAGTGCGCGGCTCAGCGCCGGCGCGGCGCGCCGCCGAGTACCGCATACACGCCATCGAGCGCCAGTTCGGTCTTGAAGCCGGACTTGGCCAAGCGACGCGAGACCTCCATCGGCACGTCGCGGCCGCTGGTCTTGCGGTTCGGCGCACCGGTGTAGTGAAAGAGGCGCCCGTTCGGGCGCAGCACGCGCGCGAGCTGGTCGTAGAACGCCTGCGAATACAGCTCGCCGGCAATGCCGAAACGCGGCGGATCGTGCAGGACCGCATCAAAAGCGCGGTCGGGCAGGGCGGCGATGCGCTCGTCCACCGCAGCGTGTTCAAGTTGCAACCGGCCATCGCTGGTCGCCGGATCCGGCGACCACGGATTGATCCGCCGCAACCACAGCACATCGGCATTCTTCTCGAACGAGCGCACCAGGGTCGCACCGTCGTCGATGCAGGCCCGCGCGAAGTAGCCGAGGCCGCCACAGGTATCCAGCACCTGTTTGCCGCGTGGTGCGATCAGGGCCACCTTGCGCTGCGCGTCCTCCCACGGCGACACCTGTGCCGTCGGCAGCATCTTGATGCCATCGATCTCGAACGTCGGTGCGCCCCAGGAAGTCGGCACCAGCTTGATCAGGCAGTGGCCGTAACGCTGCACGGCGACGAAACCGTCCGGACCGTGCAGGTAGATCGTGCGCTCCTTCAGCGGCGGCGGCCACGGAAAGTCCCGCCCGCGCCAGCGCCAGCCTTCGCCGTGGATCGCGATGTCCTCCTCGCTGCGGCCAAGGTCGAACGAGCCGCGCCACCCGGCCTGCCCGGAAAGCCGCGCGGCCTGCATCGCCTCAGCGGTTTCGCGAGTGAGCAAGGGGCCGTCGTAGCGGTCAGCGGAAACTGGATTCATCGGGCAACGGCATTGGGGAAGGCGGCGATGGTAGCCGCTCGCTGCCTTGCCGCGTCAGCGCCGTTCGAGAGCGTTGCTGATCCGCAACCCGCGCTATCACGCACGGCTCGCCGCGGGCACCGTGTTGCTGGTAGGTGCGTACATCGGGCTCCTGTTCGCCAAGCTGGATTGAGCGGCCCGCTCAGCGACGCGGACTCAGGATGCGCGTGAGCCGGTCCGGCGTACCGTCGATGCGCACCAGATGTGGCTGGCGCGGCCCTTCGCGGTAGTCGATCGACACCGTGCGGAAGGTGTCGCCACGGCGCAGCAGCAAGGTCAGCGGCGTGCCATCACGACGCGCATCGAGCAGCGCCTGCTGCAGACGCGCACCCGTCCATGCCGCGTCGTTGACGGCGATGATGCGCGTATCCCGCGCCAGTCCGGCGCGCCACGCCGGGCTGTCCCACAGCACGGCGTCGATGCGACCGTCCGCGTCGGCGACCTTCAGCCCGATCGAGTGGCTGAAATCGCGCATCTCCTGCGCCGACTCCGCATCGACGATCGACAGGTTCGGCGTGTCGTCGTACGCCAGCTTCCAGCCTGAACGCGCCAGCGCCGCGCCGGTCCAGTCGTCGTGGCCGTCCACGCGCGTGCGCAAGAAGGATTCCCAGTCTTCGCCCGGCTGCAAGGCCGTCAACGCGGCAACAACATCCGCCTCGACATAGGTCCAAACCGGACTCACGCCGCCAGGATTGGCAAAAAAAGAGCGCGCGAAATCGTCGAGTGAACGGCGCTCGCCGGACAGTTCGCGCAGGCGGGCGTCGACATCAAGCCAGAGCAGGCTGCCCTCGTCGTAGAAGTCGTAGGCGCGCTGCCAGCTCTCCCACGCCAGCGGCGCATCGTTGAACTCGATGATGCCTTCGTTGCCGGTATCGCGCAGGTTGCGCCAGCGCCGGCCGGAGCGCAGCTCGGATGCGGCCGCCACCGCAGCCAGCACGGCCATGCTCTGTTCGGGACTGCGCAAACCGGCGCGCGCGGACAGCACGAAGGCCCAGTACTGGGTCTGGCCTTCGTACATCCACAGCAGCCCGTTGCGCATCGGCGTGTTGTAGTCCGGCGTCCACGTCGCCTGCGGACGGCGGAACTTGCCGTTCCACGCATGCACGTATTCGTGCGCGAGCAGGTCGTTGTCGTTGAACGGCGACTCGCCAAGCAGGTAGCCGCCGGCCTGTCCGTTTTCGCTCGATTGCCGATGCTCCAGCCCGATGCCGGAAAAATGGTCGGAAACGGCCAGCAGGAATTCGTAGCGATCGAACGGGCGCGCGCCGAAGACGCGGTCGGCCTGCGTCACGAGCGCCTTGTGCGCCGCCAGTACCGACGGCTTGGCATCCAGTTGCGTGGCCGTGTCGGCCATCGCGTTGAGCTGCACCGGCACACGGCCTTCATCGAGCAGGAAGCGGCGGAAATTCCGGCCGGCATACACCGGCGAATCGATCAGGGTTTCCAGCGTCGTCGCCATGAACCGGATGCGCCCATCCTCTTCCGACGCGCGTTGCAGCGATGTCGCCGACGACCAGCCCGCCGGCAGGCGCAGCTCCGCCTCGACCGGCAGGCGCGACACCTCGATGCCCGCCGGATACATCAGCACCCGATGCCACTGCAATGACAGCATCTGCGGCGTGACCGCGATGCGTCCCTGGTTCGACGCGGTGGGCGAGAAGTACTGGAACTCGACATCGATCGCCTCGACACCGTCCGGTACCTCGAGCGCGAATGCGTACATGTTCACCGCGTCGCGCCGCCAGCGAAGTGTCTGTCCGTTCGCGCGCACCATGAGGCCGGCGATCTGGTTGATCGGGCCGGTCGGCGCGTGGTTTCCGGGAATCCACTGCGGATAGAGCAGGGTGAGCGGGCCGGACTGCACCGGAACCTGCATCTGCACGCGCTGGATGTTGCGCTGGATGTCGCTGGCATCGACCTGCAACCGCATCGGGCGCCCGGCATCGCCCGCTGCGACGGCGGTCGAAGGCATCGGCAGGAGGGAAAACAGGCCCAGCAAGGCTAAGAGGGACAGGATTCTCGACATCGGGATTCTCGCCGGCCGCAAT
>JASLGB010000244.1 GCA_030150315.1 Dokdonella sp.
GGCGTAGATCGCGTTGAAGCGGGCGCCGGTGCGGAAGATGGCATCGCCGTTGCGGTAGCCGCCGACGTGCTCGACCAGGCAATGCAGGTCGTTCAGCGCGATCTTGTCCATGCCTCCGCCGACGCAGACGGCGCCGAAGGCACAGGTCGAACAGAAACGGTATTCGTCGCCGTCGTTGGCGATCGGGTACGGCGACACGCTGCGCGTGGACATCATCAGGAAAGCCCGGCTGACAGGATGGATCACACAGCGCGCGAATAGCGCACGCGGTTGCTTCCGCTGTCCACGTAGGCGTCGAAACACATCGCGATGTTGCGCAGCAGGTACTGGCCGCGCGGAGTCACCGAGATCCGCTCCGGCGTGCATTCGACCAGTCCGTCGTCGGCGAGCGGCTGCAGGCGGTCGAGTGAACGGCGGAAATACTCCCCGAAGTATAGAAGATGGCGGGCCTCGAAGGCCGGGATGTCCAACTCGCCGCTGCACATGAGCTGCTGGATCAGCTCGGCGCGGACGAGGTCGTCCTGACTGAGCTGCAGGCCCCGAGCGACCGGCAGGTGGCCGGCATCGATGGCGGCGTAGTAGCCGCCGAGATCCTTGTGGTTCTGGCTGAAGCTGGCGCCGACATGGCTGATGGCGCTCATGCCGAGGCCGACCAGATCGCAGGCGGCGTGGGTGGAATAGCCCTGGAAATTGCGCTGCAGGGTGCCGGCTGCGGCGGCGATGGAGAGGTCGTCGTCGGGCAGCGCGAAGTGGTCGACACCGATGTAGAGGTAGCCGGCGTCGGTGAGTTTTTCGGCGGCCAGTTGCAGCAGGCCGAGGCGTGTGCCGGCGTCGGGCAGGTCGAACTTGTCGATCTGGCGCTGTGCCGGGAACCGTTCGGGCAGGTGCGCGTAGCCGTAGGCGGCAATGCGTTCGGGCCGCAGTTCGATGACCTGATCCAGCGTGCGCGCGAACGACGCGGCCGTCTGCTTGGGCAGGCCGTAGATGAGGTCGAGATTGATCGAGCGGATGCCGGCGTCGCGTGCGCCAATCATCACGTCGCGCGTCTGCTCGACGCTCTGGACGCGGTTGATCGCGCGCTGCACGTCGGGATCGAAGTCCTGCACGCCAATGGACAAGCGGTTGATGCCTGCGCCGGCGAGCCGCCATGCGTATTCGCTGTCGCAGAAGCGCGGGTCGACCTCGACGCCGAACTCGCGGTCGGCACGACTGCTGAAGGCGAAATGGCGGCCGATCGTCTCGATCAGTTCCACCAGCTGGTTCGCGTCGAGGAAGTTGGGCGTGCCGCCGCCGAAGTGCAGCTGGGCCAGGCCGCGATCGCGCGCGAACAGCGCGGAAACGGTTTCGATTTCGCGGTAGAGCCGCGCCAGGTAGGCACCGGACTTGCTCGTGTCGCGCGTGATGACGCGGGCACAGCCGCAGTAGAAGCACGGCGAAAGGCAAAACGGAACATGGACATAGGCGGAAATGTCGCGCGGTATCGGATCCTCGTTGGAGGACTGGATCGCGCTGCGCAGGTCGGCCGCGCCGAAGTCGTCGCGAAAATGCGGGGCGGTGGGGTAGGACGTGTAGCGCGGGCCGTTGACGTCGTACTTGGCGACCAGGGCGCGGTCGAATTGGGCGGAACCGGACGTTTTCATGCGGCCATGGTGGTGCCGCCTCGGGAAGGCCGCCTTGACGTTCGTCAATCGCGGCCTGCGGCGAATACGCGCGGTTGCGCTGCGGACAGCGCGGCTTTGGGCGGCCGATCGGCGCGCAATTGCTGCGGTCGAGGCGGGGCGTGTCGGATTGTCGCGCCGGCGGACGACTCAGCCGGCGTTCGGCGCAAGGATGATCGCGGCCAGCACGCGGCGGCCTTCGCCGGCCAGCAGGTTGTAGGTGCGGCACGCGGCGGCGTTGTCCATCACTTCGATGCCGATGTTCCGGCGCAGCAGGGCGACCATGGATTCGCGCGGCGGAAACACCTGGCGTGCCCCGGTGCCGAGCAGCACCAGCTCCGGCTCCATCGCGGCGATGGTCTCGGCGCTGGCGACATCGAACGCGTCAGCGCGCTGGACCGGCCAGTCCTCGACGATGCGGTCGGGCATCATCAGGAAGCTGGCGGTCAGCGTGCGGTCGATCACGGTGATCGCGTCCACCCCGCAACTGCGGAAGAAGAGGTAGCCCTCGGGCAGGTCCTGGCTCAGCTGCACGGCAGGCCTATCGCGGCAGTGAAAACTGCGATTTTTCCGGGTTGCGCTTGTAGAAGCAGGCGATCTTGCCGATCGTCTGCACCACCTCGGCACCGGAATGGCTGCGGATAGCCTCGATCGAGGCCGCGCGGGAGTCGCGCTCGTCATCGGCGAGTTTCACCTTGACCAGCTCGTGATGCGCCAGCGCGCCGTCGAATTCGCCCAGCAGGGCGGGGGTTACGCCTTTCTGGCCAACCAGGATGATCGGCTTCAGGTCGTGCGCGAAACTGCGCAGGTATCGTTTCTGGGATGCGGAAAGGGGCATGAGCGGAGAATGAACGGGAGCGGGCGGCATTCGGAGCGGCCGGTCGCACAGGGTATCATGTCGGGCTGTGGGTACCGAAACAGGGCGGAACCGCCACCGATGGCGCGCAGCAAATCAAGCAAACGCTGGTTGCAGGAGCACTTCAGCGACCCTTACGTGAAGCGGGCCCAGGCCGAAGGCTGGCGCTCGCGCGCGGTCTTCAAGCTGGAGGAGCTGATCGAGCGCGATCGCCTGTTGAAGCCGGGCATGGTCGTGGTCGACCTCGGCGCTGCGCCGGGCGGGTGGTCGCAGGTGGCGCGTGCGCGTCTGGGCGAGAAGGGCCGCGTGATCGCGCTGGATATCCTGCCGATGCAGGGCATCGGCGGGGTCGAGTTCATCGAGGGCGATTTCCGCGAGGATTCGGTGCTGCAGCAGCTGAAGGACACGCTGGGCGGCGCGCCGGTCGATCTTGTGCTTTCCGACATGGCCCCCAACATGAGCGGCATGACTGCCGTGGATCAACCGCGTTCGATGCATCTGGTCGAACTGGCCGAGGAATTTGCCGCCGAACACCTGCGTCCCGGGGGTGATTTCCTGACCAAGGTCTTCCAGGGTGAAGGCTTCGACGCGTTCGTGAAGCGCTTGCGTGGCGCGTATGAGCGCGTCAGCATCCGGAAACCCAAGGCTTCGCGGCCACGCAGTCCCGAGGTTTATGCGCTGGCCAGCGGCAAGCGTGCGTGACCGGTTCACCCAGTTTCCGCAACCCGTTGTGTCCGTTGTATCCCGTTGCACCCGTTACATCCCGTTACAGGCGATCAGGCGTATCCCATGAATGACATGGTCAAGAATCTGCTGCTCTGGGTGGTCATCGCGATCGTCCTGCTGACCGTATTCCAGAGCTTCAATCCGCGTACGGCGCCCACTTCGGAGCTGCCGTATTCGGAATTCGTCCAGCAGGTCGGCAATGGCGGGGTGGCCTCGGTCACGTTCACCGCCGAACTGCCATCGAAGGCGACTGCCAAGATGAAGGACGGCAGCACGCGCTCGACGATCGTGCCGATCGACGGCAATCGCCAGCTGCTGGAAACGCTGGACAAGGCGAACGTCGAAGTGCGCCAGACGCCGGTCGACAACGTCATGCCGTTGTGGAAGATCCTGCTCGACTGGGTGCCGATCCTGATCTTCATCGGCCTGCTCATCTACTTCATGCGCCAGATGCAGGCTGGTGCGGGCGGACGCGGCGCGATGTCGTTCGGTCGTTCGCGCGCCAAGCTGCAGGGCGAGGACCAGGTCAAGGTCACGTTCGCCGACGTCGCCGGTTGCGACGAGGCGAAGGAAGAAGTGTCCGAGCTGGACGAGTTCCTGCGCGATCCGTCCAAGTTCACCAAGCTGGGCGGCAAGATTCCGCGCGGCGTGCTGATGGTCGGCTCGCCCGGCACCGGCAAGACCCTGCTGGCCAAGGCGATCGCCGGCGAGGCCAAGGTGCCGTTCTTCTCGATCTCCGGTTCCGACTTCGTCGAGATGTTCGTCGGCGTCGGCGCCGCGCGCGTGCGCGACATGTTCGAGCAGGCCAAGAAGCACGCGCCGTGCATCATCTTCATCGACGAGATCGACGCGGTCGGCCGCCATCGCGGCGCCGGCCTTGGAGGCGGTCACGACGAGCGCGAGCAGACGCTGAACCAGCTGCTGGTCGAGATGGACGGTTTCGAGGGCAGCGAGGGCGTCATTGTCATCGCCGCCACCAACCGCCCGGACGTGCTCGACCCGGCGCTGCTGCGTCCCGGGCGGTTCGATCGCCAGGTGGTGGTGCCGCTGCCCGACGTGCGCGGCCGCGAACAGATCCTGCGCGTGCACATGCGGCGCGTGCCGCTGGGCGATGACGTCAAGCCGGCGCTGATCGCGCGCGGCACTCCCGGATTCTCCGGTGCGGATCTGGCCAACCTGGTGACCGAGGCGGCGCTCTTTGCCGCGCGTGCCAATCAGCGCCTGGTCTCGATGGAGCAGTTCGAGCGCGCCAAGGACAAGATCATGATGGGCGCCGAGCGGCGCTCAATGGTGATGACGGATGCCGAGAAGCGCATGACCGCCTATCACGAGGCCGGTCACGCCATCGTCGGCGTCAGTGTCCCGGAGCACGATCCGGTCTACAAGGTTACGATCATCCCGCGCGGTCGCGCGCTGGGCGTCACACAGTTCCTCCCCGAGCAGGACCGCTACTCGATGAGCAAGCGGCGCCTGGAAAGCTCCATCGCCACGTTGTTCGGCGGCCGCATTGCCGAGGAGCTGGTGTTCGGCATCGATGCGGTCACCACCGGGGCCTCGAACGACATCGAGCGCGCCACCGAGCTGGCGCGCAATATGGTTACCAAGTGGGGCCTGTCCGACCGGCTCGGTCCGCTGGCCTACGCCGAAGAGGACGGTGAAGTCTTCCTGGGCCGCAGCATCACGCAACACAAGAAGGTGTCGGATCGGACCGCGCACGAGATCGAGGAG
>JASLGB010000286.1 GCA_030150315.1 Dokdonella sp.
ATGTGCGGCCGCGGCTACCAGCCGCGCTTCCTGTGGATGTGGCCGAACGCGCGCATCAGCGTGATGGGCGGCGAGCAGGCCGCGAGCGTGCTCGCGACGGTCAAGCGCGACGGCATCGAGGCCGCCGGCAAGACCTGGTCGGCGGACGAGGAAGACGCCTTCAAGGCGCCGATCCGCGAGCAGTACGAACGCCAGGGCCATCCCTACTACGCCAGCGCGCGCCTGTGGGACGACGGCATCATCGACCCGGCCGATACGCGCCGCGTGCTCGGACTGGCGATCTCCGCCTCCATGAATGCGCCGGTCGAACAAGGGCGGTTCGGCGTGTTCCGCATGTAACGTTCGTCCTCGATCGCCGCGATCCCGCCGGCGATCGGCTTGCCGGCGCGGTGGATGGTTTCGGAATATCCAGCCGCGGCCATCCATCGCCGCACTTCCCGCAAAAGGCAGCGACCCAGGGACGGATCATGATCATCGGCATCGACCTCGGCACCACCCACTCGCTCGTCGGCGCCTTTGTCGACGGCAAGCCGAGCCTGTTCCGCAATGCGCTCGGAAGCCTGCTGACGCCGTCGGTGATCAGTGTCGGCGACGATGGCGGAATCTTAGTCGGCGCGGCGGCGCGTGATCGCCTTGTCACGCACCCCGCACGCAGTGCGGCGACCTTCAAGCGCTGGATGGGAACCGCTCGCGAAACCGTGCTCGCGGAGCGGGCGTTCCGTGCGGAGGAATTGTCGGCGCTGGTGCTCCGCTCGCTTGTCGCCGACGCCGAAGCGGCGCTGGGCACGCGCGTCGAGGAAGCGGTCATCAGCGTGCCTGCGTATTTCTCCGACGCGCAGCGCAAGGCGACGGTAGCCGCCGGTGAGCTCGCCGGCATCCGCGTCGAGCGCCTGATCAACGAACCCACTGCCGCGGCACTCGCCTACGGCCTGCAGGAGCGTCACGAAGGCGGCCGCTTCCTCGTCTTCGACCTGGGAGGCGGCACCTTCGACGTGTCGATCCTGGAGCTGTTCGACGGCGTGGTCGAAGTGCATGCGAGTGCCGGCGACAACTACCTTGGCGGCGAGGATTTCCTCGATGTGCTGGTACAGGCCTGCTGCGCCGACCTCGGCTTGCAGGCGGCCGCATTGCCGCCCACGGAACGCGCGCAGCTGCGCCATCGACTGGAAAGCGTCAAGCGCGAACTCGCCGGCAATCCACGCGTGCGCCTCGATGTGCGCGCGGGCGGCCGCGAAGCGGAATGGGAGATAGACGAAGAACGCTTCACGCGCCTGTGCGATCCGCTCCTGCAACGCCTGCGCACGCCGCTCGAGCGCGCGATGCGCGATGCGCGCCTGAAACCCGACCAGCTCGACGAAATCGTGCTGGTGGGCGGCGCCAGCCGCCTGCCGCTGATCGCGCGCACGGTATCGCGCATGTTCGGCCGCCTGCCGTTGCGGCACGTCAATCCGGACGAGGCGATCGCGCTCGGCGCCGCCGTCGCCGCTGGCCTGAAGGCGCGCGATGCACGGCTGGACGAGGTGATCCTGACCGACGTCTGCCCGTACACGCTGGGCACGGCGGTGGCGCGAACCGGCCCGGACGGCGAATCGCATGGCGGCTTCTTTCACCCGATCATCGATCGCAACAGCACGGTGCCGATCAGCCGAGAAAGCAGCTTCTGGCCGACGACGGACACGCAGACCGCGGTGCTGATCGACGTCTACCAGGGCGAAAGCCCGCTGGTCGCGAAGAACATCAAGCTCGGCGAACTGAGCGTGCCGCTGGCGCGCACCGAGCCGCGCAGCGTGACCGTGCGCTTCACCTACGACATCAACGGCGTGCTGCAGGTCGAGGTGACCGTGGATGCGACCGGCGCGCGGCACGAGCTGATCCTCGAGAGGAACCCCGGACTGCTCACGCCCGAGGAAATCCGCCATCGGCTGGCTGCGCTGTCGGCACTGAAGATCCATCCGCGCGAGCAGCAGGAAAACCTTGCCGTGCTCGCGCGCGCCGAGCGCCTGTACGAGGAACTGCTGCACGACCGCGCCGCCATCCAGGACATGCTGCTGCGGTTCCGCGCGACGCTGGAGTCGCAGGACCCGGAGCGGATCGAACGCGAACGCGGCGATTTTTCGGCAGCACTCGATTCGCTCAGCGCGCCGCGATGACGGCATTGGCGTGGTTCGGGCTGCCGCACGACGCCGATGAGCGCGCGGTGAAGCGCGCCTATGCGCAGCGCTTGAAGGGGGTTCGCCCGGACGAAGATCCGACCGGCTTTCAGGAACTGCACGAACGCTACAAGGCGGCGCTGCAGATCGTGCGCACGCGCGATACCGCGATGCCGCGCGTTGTGGTCGATGTGTCGATGCTTCAGAAAGCGGCGCGTGTGCCGATGCCGCGTGCAGCAACTGCCGAAGCCCCGCCGCCGGCCATGCCGCCGCAGGAAACGGGCAGCGGCGACCATGAAACCGAACCAGCCGGGCAGGAAAGCATCGCATTTCCGTTCGAGGCGCCGGCCGTCCGCATCACCTGGAACAGCGAGCCGACGCGCGAAACCCGCGCTCGCGGGTCGGGCTCGGCCGAGCCCGATTCCACCAGGCCCGATTCCGCCGGCCCCGATCCCGCCGAGCCTGATGCCAACGAGCCTGATGCCAACGAGCCCGATGCGACCGCG
>JASLGB010000294.1 GCA_030150315.1 Dokdonella sp.
ATCGGGATTTCCTCGGGGGCAGGGGGCGTCAGTTGGCGGCGACCGCGTAGGACGCATGACTGCGGATGGTGGCAAGGTCTTCGAGCAGGGCGATGCGTTGCCGCCACAGCACCCGTGCATCGGTGTCGGCGCGAACCGCGCCCAGTTGCAGGTCGACCAGGCCGATCAGATCTTCGATCTCGACCGTGGCCATGAGGTCGCCGCCATCGACGGGGGGTGGCGTAGCGTCGATCCAGCGCTGCAGCAGTTGCGAACGCTGGCGCAGCGAGGCGAGCTCCTGCGCGGCGCCGTCCTTCGCGGGCGAAGTGGTCGCGTTCGGGGCGGTGGACGCGGTCGAGATGATGGACGCCGCCGGATGTTGCGGCCACTCGAAGCCGAGCGGCAGCAAGGCCAGCAGCGCGATCGCGGCGACTGCGGCCAGAGCGCGGCGATGCCAGCGGCTGCTGCGGCGTGCTGCGAGCGCGCCTGCCAGCTGCGGCCACAGGTCGGGTGTCGACTCCGGCGCAGGCAAGGCGCGCAGCGCGTCGGCGAGCGGACTCACGGCGTTGCGGTCAGACATGGTGTTCCCTCCGTCGGGCGGTCGGACGCGGAGGCGTCTCGGATCGTCGGATCGAGCAGTTCGCGCAGGCGCCGGCCACCGCGCGCGACCTGCGACTTGGAGAAGCTGACCGATTTCCCGGTCATCTCGGCGATCTCATGGTGCGTGTACTCCTCCACATGAAACAGCCACAGCACGCTGCGCGTCAGCGGCGGCAGACGCGCCATCGCCGACTCCAGGCGCTGCGTGTCGGCCAGCTGCCATGGCGCCGGTTCGGCGGCGGCGAGGTCGTGTTCCTCGGGCAGTTCCTCGAAGCTCATGCTGCGCTCGCGCCGCAGCTTCATCAGCGCCTCGTTGACGACGATCTGGCGCAGCCAGCCCCACAGCGGTGCGTCGCCACGGAACTGGCCGATGCGCTCCAGCACATGCAGCATCGCGTCGTGCACTACTTCGCGCGCGCTTTCGGCATTGCCGAGCAGGCGCTGGGCCAACGTACAGGCGGGCCGCTCGAACGCGCGGTAGATCTGTTCGAGTGCGCGCATGTCGCCGCGTCTGGCTCGCGCCAGCGTGGTTTCGGGGATCTCGATCTGGAAGTTCGTGTGGCTCACGACATACCGGATGCGCCGTCGGGCGGTTTGGTCGCAGCCATTTTCGCGCGAATGCGAACCGCGCCCTGTCCGGCCCTCGTCCGCGGCGCGGACGGACACTGTCCGGTAGCGCTGTCCGCGGAGTATTTTCCATCAGAAACAACGGTGTGGGGGTTGGCACGCCTGTTGCTATATCCACTGCATCTTCCCACAGGAACCTTTTCTCCATGATCCGCGACACCTCTGCCCAGGACCGCCAGATCACCGTGCCGCGCAGCCGTTCCAAGCCCCTTGTCTGGGGCGGCATCGCCGCAGCGGCGCTGATCGGGGTTGCCATGCTGGTCCCGACGGTGTCGCGGCTGATGTCGGCCGACTCCGCCGCCAGCTCCGCCCGCCTGCGCATCGCGGAAGTGAAACGCGGCGATCTGGTGCGCGACGTGTCCGTGCAAGGCAAGGTCGTCGCCGCGTTCAGCCCGACGCTGTATGCGCGCAACGGCGGCACCGTGACGCTGGACGTGCAGGCCGGCGACAAGGTGAAGAAGGGCGACGTGCTGGCCGAGATCGATTCGCCAGAGCTGACCAATCGCCTGCAGCAGGAACAGGCCACGCTGGAAAGCCTGGCGCTGGAGGTGGAGCGCGCGACCATTTCCAACCGCAAGGCCGAGGCCGCGTCGCAGACCGCGTACGAGCAGGCGGTGATCGATCGCGAGACGGCCGAGCGCGAAGTGGGCCGCAACCGCAAGGCGTTCGAGATGGGCGCGCAGGCCGAGATGACCGTTCTGCGCGCCAAGGATGCGCTGGCCAAGGCCAGGCTTTCCGAATCGAATGCGCACAAGAACGTGCAGCTCGACCGCGACACGCTGGCCTTCGAGCTGAAGACCAAACGCTTTGCGCTGGACCGCCAGAAGCTGCTGGTCAACGACCTTGCGCGCCAGGTGGACGAGTTGAAGATGCGCTCGCCGGTGGACGGCCAGGTTGGCCAGTTGCTGGTGCAGCAGCGCGCGAACGTGCCGTCCGGCGCCGGGGTCCTGACCGTGGTCGACCTCAGCGCCTATGAAATCGAAGTGCAGGTGCCGGAAGTGTTCGCACGCGAGCTCGGCGCCGGCATGGCGGCGGAAATCCAGGACTCCAACGGCAAGTACGCCGGCGAAGTCAGCGCGATCGCGCCCGAGGTCGTCGATGGCCAGGTCGTCGGCCGCATCCGCTTCGGCGACAAGAAGCCCGACGGGCTGCGCCAGAACCAGCGCCTGACCACGCGCATCCTGATGGACGAACACCCGAACGTGCTGATCGTCGAGCGCGGCCCGTTTGTCGACGCCGGCGCCGGCCGCGTTGCCTACGTCGTGCGCAATGGCATGGCCGAACGCACGCCGATCCAGATCGGTGCGACCAGCCTCAACGCGGTCGAGATCGTGAGTGGCGTGAAGGAAGGCGATCGCATCGTCATCTCCGGCACCGACCAGTTCAACGGGGCGCAGCGCGTTTCGATCAACTGACCAACAACCCGTCCAGCGCCGCGGCGTGTCCGCGGCCGTCCCACCGGATTCCCGATTTCCAAGAGGCCAAGCCGATGTTGAAGATGACCCACCTGCAGAAGGTCTATCGCACGCACCTGATCGAGACCTACGCGCTGCGCGACTTCGCGATCAATGTGCGCGAAGGCGAGTTGGTCGCCGTCACCGGGCCGTCCGGATCCGGCAAGACGACCTTCCTCAACATCGCCGGCCTGCTGGAAGAATTCACCGGTGGCGAGTACCTGCTCGATGGCGTCAACGTCGCCGGGCTCGACGACAACGGCCGCTCGCGCCTGCGCAACGAGAAGATCGGCTTCATCTTCCAGGGCTTCAATCTGATCCCCGACCTCAACCTGTTCGACAACGTCGATGTGCCGCTGCGCTACCGCGGCTATGGCGCGGCCGAGCGCAAGCAGCGCATCGAGGAGGCGCTCGGCCGCGTCGGCCTTGCCTCGCGCATGAAGCACTACCCGTCGGAACTTTCCGGCGGCCAGCAGCAGCGCGTCGCCATCGCGCGAGCGCTGGCCGGTTCGCCGCGTCTTCTGCTGGCCGACGAGCCGACCGGAAACCTCGATTCGCTGATGGCGCGCGGCGTGATGGAGCTGCTGGAGGAGATCAACCGCCAAGGCACGACCATCGTGATGGTCACCCACGACCCGGAGCTGGCCGCACGCGCGCATCGCAACGTGCATGTCATCGACGGCCAGGTCACCGACCTCGACGACGCGCCGACGCTCAAGCGCGCCGCGGAAGCCGCCGACGCGGAGCCCGCCGGGCTCGGCGCCAACGCCTGACCGCCGACCGTTTCCGATTCGAGGTGTGACATGGATCCTGCAAGCAACTCCCGGACGCGTGAATCGAACGCCGGACTTTTCCTCTACTACCTGCAGCTCGGGCTGCGCAGCCTCAAGCGCAATCCGATCCTGACCGCACTGATGGTGGCGGGCATCGCGCTCGGCATCGCCGCCAGCATGACCACGCTTACCGTCATGCACCTGATGGGCAGCGACCCGATACCGTGGAAGAGCGACAAGCTGCACTACGTGCAAATGGACAACTGGAGCCCGGATGCGCCGGCCAGGGAAAACGGCGATCCGCCCGACCAGCTCACCTATCGCGATGCGGTGGCGCTGATGGAGGCGGGCAAGGCCGACCGGCAGGCGGCGATGTTCAAGCTGGCCCTGCCGATCCAGCCGGAGAACGCCCAGGTCAAGCCGTTCCAGTCGCTGGTGCGGGTGACCTATGCCGATTTCTTCGCGCTGTTCGAGCCGCCGTTCAAGTACGGCGCGCCGTGGGATCGCGCGCAGGATGCCGAGCATGCCCGCGTGGTCGTGCTCAGCGCGGACATCAACGAAAAACTGTTCGGTGGCCAGAACAGCGTGGGCCGCAGCGTGCGCATGGGCGGCAACGACTACAACGTGGTCGGCGTGCTCGACGAGTGGCCGCTGCGCGTCAAGTACTACGACCTGACCCTCGGCGCGTTCGGTGACGCCGAGGAAGTCTTCATGCCGTTCACGACAGCGGTGGATCTGAAGCAGCGCGCCAGCGGCAACAACAGTTGCTGGAAGTCGCCTGGCGCGGGCTGGGAGGCCTATCTGGATTCGGACTGCGTGTGGGTGCAGATGTGGGTGCAGCTCGATTCGCCGGCGCGTCTGGCCGAGTACAAGGATTTCCTGGACAGCTATGTCAACGAACAGAAGAAGCTCGGCCGCTTCCCGCGTCCGTTGAACAACCGGTTGCCGGACGTGAACCAGTGGATGACCTCGCAGAAGGTGGTCTCGCGTGACGTGCAGGTGCAGACCGGACTCGGCTTCGCCTTCCTCGCCGTCTGCCTGGTCAACACCATCGGCCTGCTGCTGGCCAAGTTCACGCGCAAGGCGGGCGAGATCGGCCTGCGCCGCGCGCTTGGCGCCAGCCGCCGGCAGGTGTTCGCGCAGTACATGATCGAATCCGGTGTGGTCGGTCTCAGCGGCGGCTTGCTCGGACTGGTGCTGACGGCGCTGGGCCTGCTCGCCGTGCGCGCGTTGTACACGCAGTACAAGACCGTCGCTTCGCTGGACGCGAGCATGGTCGCGACCACCATCGCGCTGGCTGTCCTGTCGGCGATCCTCGCCGGCCTGTATCCGACCTGGCGCGCCTGCCGCGTGCAGCCGGCGGCGCAGTTGAAGGTCTGACTCTCGATGCCGTCGTTCCCGCGCTGGCGGGGCGACGGCGAACCTGCCACTGGAGCGTTCCATGGAAATCCGTCCCATCTTCTCCGCGTTGATGCGCAGCAAGGTCTCGATGATCCTGATCGGCCTGCAGGTGGCGCTGACGCTGGCGATCGTCTGCAACGCGCTGTTCATCATCAGCGAGCGGCTCGACCGCATGAACCGCCCGAGCGGCATGAACGAAACCGACACCTTCTGGTTCGGCAGCACCGGCTTCGGCCAGGGCTTCGACGTCAAGAGCGTGCAGCAGGCCGACCTGCAGATGCTGCGCAGCCTGCCGGGCGTGGCCGACGCGACCAGCGCCATCTCGGTGCCGATGAGCCAGGGCGGCTGGTCGACCGGTGTCAACCTGCAGCCCGGGCAGCGCACCTCCACCGCCGAGACGGCGATGTACATGGTCGATGCGCACGGCCTTTCGACCTATGGCGTGAAGCTGCTCGAAGGACGCGATTTCAAGCCCGAGGAGGTCGTCTTCCGCACCATGGAAGACCGCATGACGCCGACCAGCGTCATCATCACGCGCGCGCTGGCCGAGCGCCTGTTTCCGCAGGGCGGCGCGCTCGGCAAGCAGGTCTACTACGACAACGACGGGCCGCCGACGACGATCATCGGCATCGTCGAGCACACGCAAACGCCGTGGCTGGATGCCGACTTCATCGACAACTCCACCTTCGTGCCGGCCTTCATCCCGTATGGCACCTTCGCGCGCTATCTTGTGCGCACCGAGCCGGGGCGGCGCGACGAGGTCATCCAGTCGGTCGAGCAGAAGCTGATCGAGGCCAATCCCAGTCGCGTCATCGGCCGCGTGCAGACGCTCGAGCAGGTGCGCGCCAAGGGCTACGCCGGCGATCGTGCGATGGCGATCATCCTGAGTGTGGTCATCATCGCGTTGCTGGTGATTACCGCACTCGGCATCGTCGGCATGGCGAGTTTCTGGGTGGCGCAGCGCACGCGGCAGATCGGCACGCGCCGCGCGCTGGGTGCGACCAAAGGCGACATCCTGCGCTACTTCCAGACCGAGAACTTTATCATCACCACACTCGGCCTGATTGTCGGCGGCGTGCTCGCCTACGGCCTCAGCCTGTGGTTGATGCAGGCCTACCAATCGCCGCGCTTGCCCTGGTATTACGTTCCGGTCGGCTTCGTCTGCCTCTGGATATTGGGTCAGATCGCGGTGCTGGGGCCTGCGCTGCGTGCATCGCGCGTGCCGCCGGCCGTGGCGACGCGCAGCGTCTGAGGCGCTGGCCGGCGCCAGCGCATGCCGCCTCGAACGGGATGGGGCGGCATGCGGTTGGCGCTTTCCGATTCCCGATAGACTTCTGCAACCTTTTCGCGCGCCACTGCATCCAAGCAGTGGATGCGCACACACAAAGCCAAAAGTGGAAACATGCGCACGGTCCTCGTGATTGACGACAATCCCGCCGTCGGTACGGCTCTTGAGCTGCTGCTGTCGCTGCACGAGATCCGTACGCTGGTGGCCCATTCACCCGAGGACGGTCTGGCGACGCTGGCACGCGAGGACGTGGACCTGGTCATCCAGGACATGAACTTCACCGCCGATACCACGTCCGGCCGCGAGGGCGTCGCGCTGTTCCGCGCGATCCGCGAGAAATTCGCGGATCTGCCGATCGTCCTGCTGACGGCATGGACCGATCTCGAGACCGCCGTCGAGCTGGTCAAGGCCGGAGCCGCCGACTACCTGGCCAAGCCGTGGGACGACCACAAGCTCGCCGCCTGCGTCGAGAACCTGCTCGAGTTGTCCGAGGCCACGCGCGAGGTGCGCCGCATGCGCGACGACAACCGTCGCCGGCGCAAGGTGCTGGACGACAAGTACGACCTGCGCGGCCTCGTGTTCGCCTCGCCGGCGACGATGCGCGTGGTCGAACTGGCCTGCCAGGTCGCGCGCGCCGACATTCCGGTGCTGATCACCGGGCCGAATGGTGCCGGCAAGGAGCGCATCGCCGAGATCGTGCAGGCCAACTCGTCGGTGAAGTCCGGCCCCTTCGTTACCGTCAACTGTGGCGCACTGCCGTCGGAGCTAATCGAGGCGGAGCTGTTCGGTGCCGACGCCGGTGCCTACACCGGCGCGCCGAACAAGGCGCGCGAAGGCCGCTTCGAAGCGGCTGACGGCGGCACGCTGTTTCTCGACGAGATCGGCAACCTGCCGCTGGCTGGCCAGATCAAGCTGCTGCGCGTGCTGGAGACGGGCCGCTTCGAGCGCCTCGGCTCGAACCGCGAGCGCCAGGTGAAGGTGCGCGTGATCA
>JASLGB010000310.1 GCA_030150315.1 Dokdonella sp.
CCGCGCCGGAGCAGGGGGCTGCCGCAGCCACAGCCGCCGGACATCGTCCTGCGGCCGCGCCGGTGCCACCCGCCGCACCACGCACCGAGGCGGCCGCGCCGCCCATGCGACCACCATCCGCGCCATCCGCGCCGCCAGCACCGACCACAACGACCACAACGACCGAGCAGCCAGCAATGGTGGCGCCAGCGGACAAGCGCCCGGTTTCGGGGCTGTCGTGGTCGGAGTTGATCGAGCGCGCCGAACTCGGTGGCCCGGCCGGAGAGCTGGCACGCAACTCCTCGCTGATCGCGATTGAAGAGGGCGTGGTACGCCTCACGCTGCGCGCGAGCCATGGCGACCTCGCCGACGGGCCTTGGCTGGGCACGCTGGAGCAACGGCTCGGCAGTGCGCTCGGCAGGCCGATCAAGGTGCGCTTCGAGCGTGGCGGGGGCGGAGAGACGCCTGCCGAGCAGCGCGCGCGCGTGGACGATGAGCGGCATCAGGTCGCCGAACAGGCGGTGCATGCGGATCCGGTCGTGCGGTCGCTTATCGATACCTTCGGCGGTCGCGTGGTACCTGGCAGCGTGCGCGCGACCGACGGCTGATCGCCAGAGGGCATGCGGCCTTGAGCGCAGCCCGAGCCGGCAGCACGTCGGTTGAGACCATGGCGATCGCGGACGGATTGCCCAATCATTGACAGGACGTCTCGCATTGACAGCAGGTCATGAACGACCGCGACCGGTTCGGCCGATACCGATCCAGCGCAGCCGGCATGACGGTCGAATCACGGCGATCGACGAACGATCGCCCCAAGCCAAGGTGACGATATGAAAGGTCCACTCGCCGGCCTGATGCAGCAGGCCCAGCGCATGCAGGAAGAAATGAAGCGCGCGCAGGAAGAAATCGCGCGTACCGAAGTGACCGGGCAGGCCGGAGGCGGTCTGGTCAGCATCGTCATGAGCGGTGCCCACGAAGTGCGCCGTGTGTCGATCGACCGGCAGACGTTTGCCGATGATCCGGAGATGGCCGAAGACCTGGTCGCCGCCGCGATCAATGACGCGGTCAACAAGATCGGCGCGCTGAGCAAGGAAAAGATGGGCGGCATGGCGGCCGGCATGAATCTGCCGCCGGGTTTCAAGCTGCCGTTCTGAGCGGACGGCATCGGACGGAGAGCCTGAGCCGGATTGGCGCCGGCTTTCCGTTGTGCCGAAGCCCTCGTTCCCCCGATTTCGACGCCAAACGCACCCAGCATGTCTTCATCGCCTCTCCTCGCCGAACTCATCGACGCGCTTCGCTGCCTCCCGGGCGTCGGCGCGAAGACCGCGCAGCGCATGGCCTTTCACGTTCTCGAACGGGACCGTGACGGTGCGCGCAAGCTGGCCGAACGGCTGGCGCGGGCGGTCGAGCACATCGGCAACTGCACGCGCTGCCGTACCTTCAGCGAGGAGACGGTCTGCGGTTTCTGCGCCAGCACATCGCGTGACCGCAGCCTGCTTTGCGTCGTCGAGACGCCGGTGGACCAGCTGGCGATCGAGCAGGCGACCGGTTATCGCGGGCAGTACTTCGTGCTGCTCGGGCGCCTGTCGCCGCTGGACGGCCTCGGGCCGAAACAGCTTGGACTGGACCTGCTGGCCAGCCGCCTCGCCGAGGGCGAGGTGCACGAACTCATCGTCGCGACGAATCCGACGGTAGAGGGCGAGGCGACGTCGCACATGCTGTCGCAACTCGCGCGTGCAGCCGGGGTGCGCGCCAGCCGGCTGGCGCACGGCGTTCCGCTCGGCGGAGAGCTGGAGTTCATCGACCGCGGCACCCTGGCGCATGCGTTCGGTGGCCGGCAGGTGCTTTAGCGGCTACCGCGTGACGAGGCGCAAGCGGTGGCCTCGGTTGCGTCTGCGCCGGCAAGCTGCGAGCCTCGATTTTTTCCGACCTTCGAGCTTTCGATCGCCATGACGCTCTTTGCCAAGATCATCAACCGCGAGATTCCCGCCGACATCGTCTACGAGGATGACGACGTCCTCGCCTTCCGCGACATCAATCCGCAGGCACCGGTGCATGTGCTGTTCATTCCGAAGAAGCCTTTCGCGACGATGAACGAGTTGACCGACGCGGATGCGCCACTGGTCGGAAAACTCATGGTTGCGGCCGCGAAATGGGCCAAGACGCAAGGATTCGCCGAGGACGGCTATCGCGTGGTCATGAACTGCAACCGCGATGGCGGGCAGACGGTTTTCCATATCCACCTGCATCTGCTGGCCGGTCGCGCGATGCATTGGCCGCCGGGCTGAAACCGCGCAGCAGGAATGGCGAACCCGCCTGCGCTGCGGGATCGGCATCGGAAAACCGCGTCGCCGCCTGATTCCCGGCGGCGTGTCGCCTACTTCGACGGCTTCGGCGGCGGCGCCGGGCGTTCGCGGATGATGATCGGGCCGCCCCAATATGGCGATCCCCAGCCCGGTCCCATGCCCCACGGGCCGTAGCCGTAGCGCCACGGATCCATGTCCGGCGTGCGCACCACCACCGGACGTTTCGGCCACAGATAGATCGCATCCACGCTGACGAGCGGGTAGGCGTAGTCGTAGTCGCCGACCTTGCCGTGTTCGACGCCGGTCACACGCCCGACCACGGTCATTTCACGGCCGCGCTGGAATTCTTCCGGGTCGCTGAAGCCGGCACGGCAGGCGATGAAACGCCCGTCCGCCGGTCGGCGCAGACGCGGACGCGCGCTGTCGTCGAGCTCTCGGCCGAGGATTTCGAAGCAGGTCGCATCGGCCTTCGGCTGGACCTTGATGATTTCGCCTCCCCAACGCACGGATTCGCCGCTGCCGCCATTGGCGGCCTGGCGCGGCGTGGTGGTCTGGAACTGCCCCTGCAGGGGCTTGGGTACCGTGGCGCAGGCACCGAGCAGGCCGGCCAGGACGGCAATGGCGGGATAACGGAAGCGGGACGGATTCATGATGGCCTCGATGTAAAGGCGGGCGCGCGGTTTCGCGTGCCCCATGGTATCTGGACGATCATCGCAGACGATGCGTTGCATCCACCAACGGCACTCCGCGGCGAATGCGCGCGCGTCTGGGCCGGAACTGGCGGACGCGGCGCGCGAACGCGGAAACGTCCTGCTCCGATACGGACTTGCGAGCGTAACGGAGCTCTGCATAGAGCGCGACCAGCGGCGCGAGTTCATCCGCCAGGGCCGGTGCGTTCAGCCGCACGCCGGCGAGCCAATCGATCGGGCCTTGCTGTGGCGGGGAAGAAATCCCAAAGCGCGAAACGCGGCTGCGCAGCCGTGCCCAGGCCCGTTCGAGCGGATCGGAGTGTGGCCGCGGCGCGCCGTGCATCGCCCAGATCGTGGCGGCCAGCATGGCCAGG
>JASLGB010000332.1 GCA_030150315.1 Dokdonella sp.
CACCGCGCGTGTAATAGCCCGGCTCGTAATAGCAGCCCGCCAGCGCCAGCGGCAGCGCCAGCCATGCGGCCATCTTGGTCAGGCCTTTCGCGAAACGGTTCTTCATCGCCGGTCTCCGTGCTCTGGACAGCACCATCAGTCTGGCAGATGGATGCCATCCGTGCAGCGATCAATGCGATGGCGGATCGGCATTGTCCGGGGATTCAGGCGCAAGAAGCGCCAGCTGCGCGTCGCGCTCGTCGCGCGGCAGTGCCGCCAATGCGGCGACGCGCGCGTGGAACACCGGCCAGGAGCCGTCCGCCGCGGCGAACATCCGCGCAAACGCGCCGACCCAGCGGTCGTACAGTCCGAAGGACAGCAGGCTGGCATTGTTGAGCGGGCCCGCGACCCAGCGATCGTAGCGCGCGTCGTCTTTCCATTCCGTCTCGCGCATGCGCGCATGCCAAGCGCGAAACGCGTCGAACCCGGCCTGCTTGCGGGCGCGCATTTCCGCCGCAGGCAGGCCGCTGGCGTACAGCGACTTCAGCCGCTCGCGCAGATCGAGCACCTGCCGCGAGAACGCCTCGGCACGGGCATCGGCGTGCGTATCCGGCGGCGGCAGCCCGCGCGCCGCATGCCATTCGCGCAGGCCCTGTCGTTCGACAAAGCTGGCCCACGATTCGTTGAAGGCGGTGTCGTCCTTCACATAGAGCTTCTGGTGGGCGAGCTCGTGGAAGATCGTGCCGTCCAGCTGATCGTCGCTCCAGCGCAGCATGCTCGACAGGATCGGATCGGCGAACCAGCCGAGCGTGGAATAGGCGATCGCGCCCTGCACGGATGTATCCATGCCCCGCTCCATCAGCGCAGCGGCTTGGCGCTGTGCATGCGCCTCGTCGAACCAGCCCTGATAGGCAACGCAGCCGGCGAAAGGAAAACAATGCAGCACCGGTTCGATCGAGAACTCCGCGGTGGCGAGCACGTTCCAGCTGACATAGGGCCGGCCCAGTTCCACATGGCTCTCGTAGCTGCGGTTGTGCGGCAGGCCGAGATGGTCGGACGCGAATCCGCGCGCGGCCAGCGCCTGTGCCAGCCGCTGGCGCAAGGCGGGGTCTCGCGCCGGATCCTCCACGATCGCGGCGATGCGCTCGCGCTTGGCCAACAGCGCCACTTGCCCGTGCGCGACATGCGCGTAGTAGCGGATGCCCGAACAGCCACTGCTCACCAGCGCGCCGACCGCCAGCGCCAGCCAGCGCATCGCCATCAGAGCTCGAACTGCTCGTCCAGGATGCGGTCTTCGAGCCCGTGCTCGGGATCGAACAGCAGGGTCATGGTTTCCTCGCGCGACTCGCGGATGCGCACCTCGACCACATCGCGCACCTCGTTGGAGTCGGCGGTGGCACTGACCGGCCGCTTGTACGGATCGAGTACCTCGACGGTCACCTCGATGTGCGACGGCAGGATCGCCCCGCGCCAGCGTCGCGGGCGGAACGGGCTGATCGGCGTCATCGCCAGCAACGGCGAGCCGAACGGCAGGATCGGACCGTGCGCGGAAAGGTTGTATGCGGTCGAGCCGGCCGGCGTCGCGACAAGAACGCCATCGCAGATCAGTTCGGGCAGTTTGACCGCGCCGTTCAAGGCCACGCGCACATGCGCCGCCTGCTTGGTCTGGCGCAGCAGCGAGACTTCGTTGAAGGCCAGTGCCGACACGCTGCTGCCGGCCTCGGTCATCGCCTCCATCACCAGCGGTCGCAGCACGGTCGCGCGTGCGCGCGCAATGCGCTCGCACAGATCGTCCGTGTGGAACTGGTTCATCAGGAAGCCGACCGTTCCGAGCTTCATGCCGTAGACCGGCAAGCCTCGCGCGCGGTGGCGGTGCAAGGTCCGCAGCATGAAGCCGTCGCCGCCGAGGGAAACGATGACATCCGCCTCGTCGGGCGGTGTGTCGCCGTAACGTTCACGCAGGGCGCCGAGCGCTACCTGAGCGTCTTCGGTCGGACTGGCAACGAAAGCGATGCGCTGGGACATGACGAAGGAACACAGCCGGAACCCCGTCAAGGCTAACCGCCACGTCGCCGCAGCGGAAGCCGCATCACGATCGACGGCGGGACAATGCCCTCCCGCCGTCGTCGTTTCCGGGCATCAGCCCTTGACGGACGCCGCCACCAGTTGGCCGAAGCGGCGCAGCGCGACCGAGGCGATCGGATAATCGACCGGCTGGCTGCGGATGTCGGCGAGCAGGCCGAGCGTGAACTTCAGCGTCGCATCGTCGCGTTCCAGCCACGGCGCAACCGGGTTGGCGACCGAGTCGGACGCGCCGGCCACGATCTGTGCCGCGAGCGCACGATGCTGCGAGGCCAGTTCGTCACGCAGCGAGCCACGCGCCTGTGCGTGCCAGCGGCTCTCGACCGGCAGCTGCTCGATCTGCTGGCGCAGGCCGTCGATGTCCAGGGCAATGCCCAGTTCGAAGAACACGCCGGCAACACGCTCGACCGGCTTGCCCGCCTCGCGCGCCACTTCGACGATGTCAAAGGCCGCACCGAGCGTGGCCAGCGTCGCCAGCTGTCCGGCCAGCGGGTCGGTCACACCGAGCTCGCGCCACGAAGCGACTTCGGCCTCGAACGCCGCCTTGCCGCCCGCGGTGAGCACCTTCGGCATGGCCGCGCGCAGGCTGGCAACGCCGGGGCCGTAACGCTCGACCAGCCCGGCGATGTCCAGTGCGCCACCGTGATGGCTGAGCACCCAGCGCGTGAGATTGCGCTGCAGGTCCCAGATCTTCAGCAGCGCGTCGACCTGGACGCTCTCGGCGACCTTGCCGTCGAGCGCCTCGATCTCGGTCCATAGCGCGCGCGTGCCCACGATCTCGCGCACCGCCGTGTACGCCTTGGCGATGGATGCCGGCGACTGGCCGGTGTCTTCCTGCATGCGCAGCACGAAGGTTGCATCCATGCGGTTGACCAGCGAGTTGGTCACCGCCGTGGCGATGATTTCGCGCTTCAGGCGATGGCGCTGCATGTGCTGGGCGTACTTTTCCTGCAACGGCAGCGGGAAGTAGCGCACCAGCTCCTTCGACAGGAACGGATCTTCCGGCACGTCCGAATCGAGCAGCTGATCGAACAGCTTCAGCTTGGAATAGGACAGCAGCACGGCCAGCTCCGGCCGCGTCATGCCCTGCTTGCGCGACTTGCGCTCTTCCAGCTCGGCTTCGCTCGGCAGGTACTCGATCTGGCGATCGAGCAGGCCTTCCGATTCCAGCGTGCGGATGAAGTGCGCATTGGAGCCAAGACGCTGCGCGGACATGTGCTCCATGACGGTGATCGCCTGATTCTGGCGATAGTTGTCGTTGAGCACGAGACGCGCGACTTCGTCGGTCATGTCGGCCAGCAGCTTGTTGCGCTGCTCGGTCGTCAGCTCGCCGCGAATGACGGCGTCGTTCAGCAGGATCTTGATGTTGACTTCGTGATCGGACGTATCCACGCCTGCGGAGTTGTCAATGAAGTCGGTGTTGATCAGCACGCCGGCACGCGCCGCCTCGATGCGCCCAAGCTGCGTGAAGCCCAGGTTGCCGCCTTCACCGACGACCTTGCAGCGCAGCTCGCCGCCGTTGACGCGCAACGCGTTGTTGGCGCGGTCGCCGACATCGGCGTTGGTCTCGCTCTCGCCCTTGACGTACGTTCCGATGCCGCCGTTCCAGATCAGATCCACGGGCGCGCGCAGTGCGGCACTCATGACCGCAGCCGGCGTCATCGGTTCGTCCGTTTCGATTCCGAGCACGGCGCGCGCCTCCGGCGACAGCGTGATCGTCTTGGCGCTGCGCGGGTAGACGCCGCCCCCCTTCGAGATCAGCTTGGCGGCGTAGTCTTCCCACGAGGAACGCGGCAGGCGGAACAGGCGCTCGCGCTCGACGAACGAGGTCTCCGCGTCCGGGTTGGGGTCGATGAAGATGTGGCGATGGTCGAACGCGCACACCAGGCGGATGTGCCTGGACAAGCGCATGCCGTTGCCGAACACGTCGCCGGACATGTCGCCGATGCCAACGCAGGTGAAGTCCTGCGTCTGCGAATCGTGGCCGAGGGCGCGGAAGTGGCGCTTGACCGACTCCCACGCGCCGCGCGCGGTGATGCCCATGCCCTTGTGGTCGTAGCCGACGGAGCCGCCCGACGCGAACGCATCGCCCATCCAGAAGCCGTGCTCGGCACTGATCGCGTTGGCGATGTCGGAGAATTTCGCCGTGCCCTTGTCCGCGGCGACGACCAGATACGGATCGTCGCCGTCATGACGCACCACGTCGCGCGGCGGCACGATCTTGCCGTCGACGATGTTGTCGGTGATGTCGAGCAAGCCGTTGATGAACATGCGGTAGCAGGCCACGCCCTCGGCCTGCAGCGCGTCGCGATCGGCAGGCGGACGCTTCACGATGAAGCCGCCCTTCGAGCCGACCGGCACGATGACCGTGTTCTTGACCATCTGCGCCTTGACCAGGCCAAGCACTTCCGTGCGGAAGTCCTCACGCCGGTAGGACCAGCGCAGGCCGCCACGCGCCACCGCGCCGAAGCGCAGATGGATGCCTTCCACGCGCGGGCCGACCACGAAGATCTCGCGGTACGGGCGCGGCTTGGGCAGGTCAGGCACCTTGGCCGAATCGAACTTGAAGGCGATGTAGTCGTGCGGCTCGCCGTCCTTGAGCTGGAAGTAGCTGGTGCGCAGGGTGGCGCCAATGACGCCGAGCCAAGCGCGCAGGATGCGATCCTCGTCAAGGCTGGCGACATGCTCCAGCAACGTCTTGATTGCGGCCACCACGGCCTGGATCTGCTGGGCGCGGGGCTGGGTGCGGACGGCGACGAGCGAGTCGATCAGGTCCGGCTGCGATTTCAGGGCCGCCTCGGGCACCAGGACCTGCAACTCCTTCGCCAAGCGCTCGCGCGCCGGATCGACAATCGCCGGATCGGTGCTTTCGCGCTGCGGATCGAAGCCG
>JASLGB010000346.1 GCA_030150315.1 Dokdonella sp.
GCACGCCGGCGCTGGAGGACATCGCCGCGCGCGTGCTGGTGCTCGACGACGACGGAACCCTGACCTCGACCGTGCGCGAAATGCTTCCGTCGGCGATGCAGGTGTCATCGGCGCACGGGCTCGAGGATGCCCTGGAATACCTCGCGGAAAACGACGTGCCGGTTCTTGTTGCTCGACTGTCGAGCAGCAGCGGCGACATCGCGGACGCCCTGAAGCAGCTCAAGCGCATGCGCCCGGCGACGCTGGCGATCGTCATTTCCCCGCTGCGCGACAGCCGTCTGGTGATCGGCCTCATCAACGAAGGGCAGATCTTCCGCTTCCTGCTGCAGCCGGCGCCGCGCGAACTGCTCCGTCGCGCCCTGATTGCCGCGCTGGAGCGGCACGTCCAGTTGCGTGCGTCATCCAGCCTGCTGCAGCGTCACCGTGTCGAAATGCCGCGGCAGCCGATGCCGGCAGCGCTGTCCGAACGCCTGCAAACCGTCTGGCGGCGGCTGCGCGAAGCCACGTTCGCTCGAACCGGCTAGCGCACTCCGCATCGGCGGTGGATGCGGATCGGAAAAATCCGCTTGTGCCGCAGCGCGGAGTTGGTTAGGATTCGCGCCCCGATCAAAAGGGGCGGTTAGCTCAGCGGTAGAGCACTACCTTGACATGGCAGGGGTCACAAGTTCGATCCTTGTACCGCCCACCACTTCCAAGTGGAAAAAACGGCTCGATCCTCCGGATCGGGCCGTTTTCTTTTGTGCGCGATCGATGCGTGCCGCGCGCTCCGCGACATCTCGCTGAAGCGGCCCCGCTCATCCCTTGCCGGCGCTCGCCGCAAGCGCGGCATCGATTTTGGCGACCAGCGGATCGCCCGCGGCGCGCAAGGCCGCCCCCGCCGACTGCAGCAAGGCCGTCGCCGCAGCGCGATCCCCGGCGCGCGCCAGCATCAGGCCACGCAAGGCATCCAGCCGCGATGCCCACAAGCCGTCGGTCGCCGATGCCTCCAGCACCTTCGCGTCCAGCGTATCGATCAAGGCGCGCGCGTTGGCGACATCGCCCAGCTCCACCCGCACCGCGGCGAGCCAGAACGCGGTGGCTTGGCTTTGCGGATTGGTCGCGCCGAGCTGCGCGGACAGCTTCTCGTGGGCGACACGCAGGCTGGCCTCCGCCTCGCGCGCGGCACCGCTCTCGTACTGCACCTGTCCGAGGTTGGCCAGCGTGACATTGGTGATGTTGTGGTCATCGCCCAGCCGCGCGCGGAACCCGTCGTGCACCTGGCGGGCGTGCTCCAGCGCCTTGGGCCAATCCTTGCGCCGCACCTCGATGTCGTAGAGGTCGCTCATCAGCACCAGGTTGCGCGTGTGCTCGGCGCCGAGCAGCGAGACGATGGTGCGCTGCGCATCGAGCAGTTCGCGCTCGGCCTTCTCGTCGTCGCCGGCCAATGCGTAGGCACGCCCCGTGCTGGCGCGCGCGAAGGCGAGCACCAGCGCGTTGTCACCGCCGCGGGCCTCGATTTCCCTGACCAGCGCCTGACCTTCCTGCAACGCTTCCTGCGGCTTGCCGGTCTGCGTCAGCACGCTGACCAGATCCATGCGCATCGAATCGCGCACCGTGAGGTTGCCGGGATCGGCCTCGCGCAGCGCCGGAATCGCGATGCGGAAATCGTTGGCGGCCTTTCCGTATTCCCCGCGATTGGCGAACCAGGTGCCCTTGGACGAAGCCAGCAGGTAGCGCGCCAGCGGATCCTTCGAGCCGGCAGTCAGGCGTTCCAGCGTCTCGATTTCCTTCCACGCCTCGTCGAATGCCGAGGTGCGCGTCAGCAGGCGCGCCAGCATCGCGCGGGCGCGCAGCGCGCCGCGGCCGGCGGCGCCCTCCTCCCGTTCGTACAGCTCCAGCGCGCGGCGTGCATCGGCCTGCGCTTCCGGGAACAGCTCCAGCATGTTCAGCGAAGCCACCAGGCTGGCGCGGATCGATGCCTCGGTCAGCGGCTGCGCGGCGAAGCGCTGGCCGATGCGCTCACGCGCGCCGAGCAGCGCATCCTTGAGCGTCGCGCTTTGCCCCTTGGCGGCCACGAACGGATTGGTGGCGCTGATGAGTTCCTCGTTGAGGAACTGGTTGATCGCGCTGGCGCGCTCCAGCTCGTGCTGCGCGATATCGCGCGCCTTCGCCGCCTCGCGGTACAGCACCGACACGACGCCGACGCCGGCCAGCAAGGCCAGCATCAGCGCGACCAGGTACGGCCGGCGTGCATGGCTGCGCGCCAGCTGCTCGCGCGCCAGTCGCGCCTGTGCCTTGTCCTCACGCGCACGCAAGGCCTGCGCCTTGCGCAGGCCGCGGTTGCGCAGGCGCGAGGCCAGCTCGACCGCGCTGGCCAGACGCCGCGACGGATCGCCGTCGGTGGCAAGGCGGATGTCCTCGCGCAGCTGCTCGTCGTCGACCTGCTGCTCCCAGCCGGACGCCATCGGCCGCGCGAGATCGCCGACAAGCATCTGGCACAGCAGGATGCCGAGCGCGTACACGTCGCTCTGCGCGGTCGGCGCGTGCCCGGCGAACACCTCCGGCGCGACGTACAGGGGCGTGCCGCTGGACGAGTCGGCCGACAGGTTCTGCGTGGCGGTCAGCCCGAACTGGGTGATGCCCAGCTCCTGCAGCCGCTCCGGGTCGAGCATGCGTCCGCTGCCAAAATCGATCAGCCGGACATGCAAGGCGTCCCCGTCGCCGGAAACCAGGATATTGGCCGGCTTCAGATCCTTGTGCAGCACGCCGACGCCATGCGCCGCAGCCACGGCATCGGCGATCTGCAGGAACAGGTTCAGGCGCTGCTCGGTGCTGGTTCCGCCGAGGTGATCGCGCGCCCACTCCTGCAGACTGACGCCGCCGTAGCCGCACTCCAGGAAGAACGGCGGGTCTTCGAAGTTCCAGTCGATCAGGTCGGTGAAGCAGGTGCGGTCCTCGATGCCTTCCTGCAGCACGCGCGCCAGCGTCGCTTCGC
>JASLGB010000347.1 GCA_030150315.1 Dokdonella sp.
GTCCTCACACGCATTCGGGGCGACGCGAAAGCTTGTTCCGATGATGGCTCGGTCGAAGGGTCGCGGGGGTGACGGTCGTCTGCAGAGCGAGCACGGACTCGGAAGTGCCGGGCTAACGCGGTCACCGCAATTGCCGGGATCGATGGGGCGACGCGGAGGCTGCCATGCCGGGGGCGAGAAGAGTGGTGGGGCGCTGTTTCGCTGCCCGTTTCGCAAACCGTCGCGAGTGGGCGTGCGGCGTGCTGGGTATCACGACACCGGGCGGTTTGACGAGTCAGTCCGTCGTCATGTGCGACGGCGAGCAGTCGGCGCGGCGCGCGATGATCGCGCCGCACGACGAAGAGGCGTTGTGGTATGCCGGGCGCGTGAAGCGATCAGGCGGTGGTTTCGATCCGATCGACGCGCTGCAGGCCGCGCGGCAGCAGGCCGCCGCGTGCGGCGCGGGCACCGCCGTACTCGACCAGGTCGTTCCATTTCAGGGTTAGCTTGCGCTGTCCGGCGTACAGCGTGACTTCGCCGCGGCCTTCGGCCACTACGGCGATGCCGGCGACGCGCTCGCCGCCGCTCAGCTTCGCCTTCGGGATCTCGATCAGTTTGTTGCCCTTGCCGCCCTTGTCCAGCTCCGGCAGGTCGGCAACCGAGAACATGAGGATGTGGCCGGCATTGGTGACGACCACGATGCGGTCGCGCGCGGTGTCGGCGACCAGAGCCGGTGTCAGTACGCGCGCCGATTCCTCCAGGTTGAGGATCTGCTTGCCGCCCTTCTTGTTGCCGATCAGCGCCTCGAAGCGCGTGACAAAGCCGTAACCGAAGTCGGATGCCAGCACGAGTCGCGCCTGCGCATCGGCGATGACCGTCGTTTCGAAGCGCGCACCGGCCGGCAGGGTGAAACGGCCGGTCAACGGCTCGCCGTTGCCGCGGGCCGATGGCAACGTGTGGGCGGCGGTCGAGTAGCTGCGGCCGCTGGAATCGATGAATGCCGCCTGTTGTGTCGTGCGTCCCTGGGCCGAGGCGAGCCAAGTGTCGCCATCGCGATAGCTGAGGTCGCGCGCGACGATGTCGTGGCCCTTGGCGGCGCGCACCCAGCCCTTCGCCGACAGCACCACGGTGATCGGCTCGCTGGCGACCAGCGCGGTTTCATCCAGCGCCTGCGCGGCCGCACGCTCGACCAGCGGCGAACGACGTTCGTCGCCGTACTTCTTCGCATCCGAGCGCAGTTCGTCCTTTATCAGCGTCTTCAGGCGCGCACTGGAGCCAAGGATCACGCTGATGCGGGCGCGCTCTTCCTCAAGCTCGTCGCGCTCGCCGTTGATCTTCATTTCCTCGAGGCGCGCGAGCTGGCGCAGGCGCGTTTCGAGGATGTAGTCGGCTTGTTCCTCGCTCAGCTTGAAGCGCGCGATCAGCGCCGGCTTGGGTTCTTCCTCGGTGCGGATGATGCGAATGACCTCATCGAGGTTCAGGTACGCGATGCGCAAGCCTTCGAGCAGGTGCAGGCGTCGTTCGACCTTGGCCAGGCGATGCTGCAGGCGCCGCGTCACCGTATCGCCACGGAAGCGCAGCCATTCGCTCAGGATCTGCTTGAGGTTCTTGACCTGCGGCTTGCCGTCCAGGCCGATCATGTTGAGGTTGACGCGGTAGCTCTTTTCCAGGTCGGTGGTGGCGAACAGGTGCGTCATCATCTCGTCGACATCGACCCGGTTGGAGCGCGGGAACAGCACCAGCCGCACCGGATTCTCATGGTCGGATTCGTCGCGGATGTCTTCCAGCATCGGCAGTTTCTTCGCGCGCATCTGCGCGGCGATCTGCTCGGCGATCTTCGACGGGGAGACCTGGTGCGGCACGGCCGTGATGACGACGTTGCCATCTTCCTTTACATAGATCGCGCGGCAGCGCACCGAGCCGTTGCCGGTCGTGTACAGCGCGGCGAGGTCGTTTGCTGGCGTGATGATTTCCGCCGCAGTCGGAAAGTCCGGGCCGCGCACGTGTTCGCACAGGTCCGCGATGCTGGCTTCGGGATCATCGAGCAGGCGGATGCACGCGCTGGCCACTTCGCGCAGGTTGTGCGGCGGAATGTCGGTCGCCATGCCGACCGCGATGCCGGTGGAGCCGTTCAGCAGGACATGCGGAATGCGCGCCGGCAGCCAGGAAGGCTCCTTCAGCGTGCCGTCGAAGTTCGGGACGAAGTCGACCGTGCCCTGATCGATTTCCTGCAGCAGCAATTCGGCAATCGGCGTCAGCTTCGATTCCGTGTAGCGCATCGCCGCGAACGACTTCGGATCGTCGGTGGAACCGAAGTTGCCTTGGCCGTCGATCAGCGGATAGCGGTACGAGAACGGCTGCGCCATCAGCACCATTGCCTCGTAGCAGGCGGAATCGCCGTGCGGATGGAATTTGCCGATCACATCGCCGACCGTGCGCGCCGATTTCTTCGGCTTCGCCGTGGCGTCGAGGCCGAGCTCGCTCATCGCATAGACGATGCGCCGCTGCACGGGCTTGAGGCCGTCGCCGACGAACGGCAGCGCGCGGTC
>JASLGB010000373.1 GCA_030150315.1 Dokdonella sp.
AGAAGACCGCCACGGCTGCCGCTATCCTCGACGCGCTCCAGCAGAGACGGCAACAGGTGCGCATCGACGGCGCCTGACCAAGCGCCGGCGCCGCCGCCGATGCGGCGCCAGAGCAGCCAGAACAACGGCAGCGCGAGCAGCAGCAAAAGTGCCAGCGGACGCAGGAAATGGAAATCGGCCAGCGTGCTCATGCCAGTGCGCCTCCGCGCAGGCGCAGACCGGGCAGCAGGAATGCCAGCGCGCCCAGCGTCAACGCCCCGCCGAGCGGAATCCAGTACAACTCGTCGATCGGCCGCAGGCTGCGCTTGGCGTCGGCAGCCGGCTCAAGCTTGTCGATGGAACGGTAGATGTCGGCCAGTTCCTCGCTGTTGCGCGCGCGGAAATACTGGCCGCCGGTCTTCTCGGCCATGCGCGTCAGCATCGCTTCGTCGAGGTCGGCGGACGGATTGACGACGCGACTGCCAAACAGGCTGTTGACGCGCATAGCATCCGCACCAATGCCGATGGTGTACACGCGCACATGGTTCGCCGCGGCCAGCTCGATCGCCTTCTCCGGATCCAGCTCGCCCGAGGTATTGACGCCGTCGGTCAGCAGAACCACGACACGCTGCGGCTGCGGTCGTTCGCGCAGACGCTTGACCGACAGCGCGAGTGCATCGCCGATCGCGGTTTCGCGGCCAGCCAGGCCAATTGCCGACTGCATCAGCTGCGTGCCGACCGTCTTCAGGTCGAAAGTCAGCGGCACCATCAGATAGGCGCGCGAGCCGAACAGGACCAGCCCGACGCGGTCACCGGCGCGGCGCTGCACGAAGTCCGAGCCGATGGCCTGGATCGCGGCGAAGCGCGGCACCGGCGCGCCTCCGAGCTGCATGTCCTCGATGCTCATGCTGCCCGAGGTGTCGACCGCCAGCAGCAGGTCGCGACCGGAGCGCGGCACATCCTCGGGCTCGCCCAGCCACTGCGGTCGTGCCGCGGCGAACAACACCAGCAGCCAGCACAGCAGCGCGAACGCGCGACGCAGCCACGGAACCGAGGCCGATTCCGGCTGCGGTGGCAAGGCGATGCCGGCATGCGGCAGATGCAGCGCGGCACCCAGCGCGCCGCGCGCGCGCGGCAACAACCACGCGGCCAGCAGCGGCAACGGCAGCAGCGCGAACATCCACGGCCAGGCGAACTCAAGCATGCGCAGGACTCCGCGGCAGCGCAGCGACGATCCAGCGGCGCGTCAGCGCGATCAAGGCCGAGGCATCGTAGTCGCCGAGCGCGTCGTCGGCACGCCGCCAGGGCGCCTCGACCAGTGCGCGCCCGACGCCGCGACGAAACGGCTGCACCTCGTCCGCCGCCGGTGGCAGACGCGCGTCGAGAAAATCCAGCCAATCGTTGTCGCGCAACGCAACCGCTTCCGGCTCCGCAATGCGCTCGATGCGCCGCAGCAGGGCCGACAGGTCGTCGGCGAGGCGCGTGCGGTCACCGCTTTCGGCGTGCACGGCGGCGATGCGATCCAGCTCGGACAGCACCTGCTTGCGCCAGCGATGCACGCGCCGACGACGGACCAGCCAGCGCACGGCGAAGGCCGCCAGCACAAGCAAGGCCATGGCCAGCAGCCACCAGCCGGGCGCGGGCGGCCACCATGCCGGGGCATCCGGCAAATGGATGTCGCGCAATTCGGGGCCGGCCGGATTCATGTCACCACCGGCGAATGCAGGCTGCGGGCGAGAAGCGGACCGAGCGCGCGTCGCAAGTCCGCATGCCCATCCAGCTCGAGCGTTCGGATACCGGCTTTGGCGCACATGGCTTGCAGCATCTGACGCGAGGCGGCGAAGCGTTCGCTCCATGCCCCGCGCAGGCGCGCATCGGAAAAATCGACGACGCGGCGATCTTCCCCCAAATGCAGCGCATATCGGCCCGGCGGTGGCGCGGCCAGCTCCAGCGCGTCGCGCAGCACGATCACGGCAACGTCGTGGCGGGCGGCAATCTGCGGCAACAGGCGCGCGGCTTCCGCATCAACGCTGAAGCCGTCGGTCAACAGGACGAGTCGCATGCCCGGACGCAGCAGTCGCCGCAAGCGGGTCAATGCCTGCGACAGCGGCTCCTGTCTTGCGGCGTCGGCCGCGGCATCCCAGTCGCGGATCGCGCGCAAGACGCGCAACACGCCGCGACGTCCGCCGGCCGGCTTGATCTCGCCACCGACGCCGCCACCGAAGGCGAGTGCGCCGACACGGTCACCGCCGGCCGCGGCCATCCACGCCAGCAAGGCCGCGGCGCGCGCGGCCTGCACGCTCTTGAAGCGCACGCGCGTGCCGAAACGCATGCCGGGGTTGCAGTCGAGCGCTAGCAGCAGGCCCTGCTCGCGCTCTTCCTCGAACAGCTTCGTGTGCGGCTTTCCGCTGCGTGCGGTGACGCGCCAGTCCATGTGACGGATCTCGTCGCCGGGCTGATAGATGCGCGACTCGCGAAAATCCACGCCGCGACCACGCCAGCGCGACGCATGACCGCCCGAACGCAGCGCCGGCGCGCGCCGACTGCGAGCCAGCGCAGCGCCGTGGGCGAGGGCCGCGAGCGAGATCAGCTCATCGAGGGCGACTCGCGTGGCTTGGGAGGAGGAAATGCTGGACACCATGGGTTTCGGCGGTCGTGGGCGGAAGCGGTTGGGCGGATCGAAACTTGGCGACGGGCATTCTCGCGAAGCGCCCATCGCGGTCTTTCAGCCTGTCACGGCAGCGGCACGCGCTCGAGCAAGCCGGCGATGACCTTGTCCGAGTCGACGCCTTCCGCTTCCGCTTCATAGGTCAGCAGGATGCGGTGACGCAGGACATCCGGGGCGATGGCGTGGACGTCTTCCGGCGTCACGAAGTCGCGCCCGTTCAGCCACGCATGCGCACGCGCGCAGCGATCGAGGGCGATGGTGGCGCGCGGACTGGCGCCGAACGCGATGTAGCGTGCGAGTTCGGCGCCGTAGGGCGACGGATCGCGCGTGGCGATGATCAGCTGGACCAGATATTCCTCGAGTGCGGGCGCCAGATGCAGGCCCAGCACGTCGCTGCGCGCTGAGAAAACCTGCTGTTGCGTCAATAGCCGCTGCGGCGGTGGCGGCGGCGCGAGCGCTTCGCGCGCGCGATCGCGCGCAAGGCGCAGGATGGCCGCCTCGGCCTCCGCCTTC
>JASLGB010000403.1 GCA_030150315.1 Dokdonella sp.
GAACACGGCGCGGTTGTCGCGCGTGCGACCGTAGGCCTTGGTGTTGGAGAACGTGTCGCGGGTTTCACCCTTTTCGCGCACCAGGTCCACGCCGGCCATCACGCGCTGCTGCGCGTCGAGCTGGAATTCGTTCTGCCACAGCAGGCTGTTGCGACGCGTGAGCTGCAGCGTGCCGAACGCCGGCGTGCGAAGGTCTTCGCGCGCATTGCCGAAGGCGAGGCGATGGGTCCAATTTTCGGCCAGCGCGCCTTCGAGGTTGATGCCGCCGTTCTGTTCGATGGCGTTCGACTCGCCCTGGTCGAATTGCACGGTGCTGTCGCTGCGGTACAGTGAGCCGGACAACACCTGGCTGCCGAATCCGTGCGCAAGCCGTCCGGTGAAGTTCTTGTTGCGGAAACCGTCGTTGTCGGGGTCGTAAATGCAGTACGGATCGTCCGGTCCCGCGCAGATGCCTGGATTGGTCGCGGAGAAGCCGCGCACATGGCGCAGGCCGACCTGCACGCTGTAGCCGTCGGTGCCGTCCCAGTGGCCGATGCCGGCGCTGCCCTTGGCGTCTTCGTAGCTGCCGTAACTGGCGGCCACGCGCGGGCCTTCGAGCTTGCGCGTGAAGATCTGGATCACGCCGCCGATGGCGTCCGAGCCCCAGTAGCTCGCGCGCGGTCCGCGCACGATCTCGATGCGCTCGATCGCATCGATCGGCAGATGCTCGAACGCGAACGCGCCAGTGTTCTGCGAGGACACGCGCACGCCGTCGATCAGCACAAGCACCTGGTTGGAATTGGTGCCGCGCAGGAACAGCGAGGTCTGCTGGCCCGCGCCGCCGGTGCGGTACAGGTCGACGCCGGCCTCAAGGCGCAGCAGGTCGAGCGAGTCGCGCGCCAGGCTCGCGTCGATGTCCTGGCGCGTGATGACGCTGACATCGGCCAGGGCGGAATCGACTGTCTCGGCAACGCGCGAGGCGGTCACCTGCACCAGCGGCTGAAGTTGTTCTTCCTCGGCTTGCGCCGTGGCGAAAAGCGCGCTGGAAAGCGCGATGAAAAGCATGGAACGTCGAAGCATCGGAAAGTTCTCCTGTCGCACACCCGCTTGAGCCAGGCATGGCGGAAAACGCGCAGGGCACGACATGCCCATGCCCGTCCGTTGCCCGCCGCAACGCCTGGAGCCGTGCGTCTCCGCACTTGCAGTGCAAGGGTCGGACAACGCGCAACCTCGGGCCGGTCTCCGGGCTTGCGAGCGACGCCGAATGACTTCGTGCGCTGGCCCGGATCGCCTTCCCGCCGCGTTGCGGCAGTGGCATCTCGATCGGGCTGGAACTCGCTTACCGTTGCGGGGGCAGCGCAGGCCTTGGACGTGGCGACCGTGCGGTCGCGGAGTTGTCCGCACCTGCTTCCCGTTTCATCCGTCGCGACGCGACGGACACCTGAGGCGAGGCGCAGTGTACGCAAGTGCTGCGGCGCCGCAAGCGTTTTGGCCAAGCGCAGACGGTGCCGGAACCGCCTCGCGCCGACGGCCGGCCTTGGCCTGAGTGCGGCCGGAAACACGACGGCGACGCGGTGCGGTACCGACGGCTGGACAGCCCGCTCGGCACGCGGAAGTCCGTTCCGAAGCAAATTTCCGGGGTGGGCCGGGTAGGGCGCTCGCCCGGGAACTCAGGGCAGGAACGCGCCGATCACGTCGTTCAGGTAGCGCTGGCCGAGTGGGCTGGCGGCAAGGCGCTGCGGATCGGCCGCGAGCCAGCCGCGCTGGCGGGACTGTTCGACTGCCGGCGCGATGGTTTCCGCCGCCAGGCCGGTGCGCTGCGCGAACGAGGCCGCGTCGACGCCTTCCAGAAGGCGCAGCGCATTCATCATGAACTCGAATGGAAGGTCGGCCGCGGCAATCGGGCTGGTCGTGCCGAACGGATCGCCGCGCGCGGCGCGCTCCAGATAGTTGCGCGGTGCCTTCAGCTTGGTCGTGCCCACGATCGTGCCGCTGCGCGCGTCGCCGATCTTTCCGTGCGCGCCGGCCCCGATCCCGAGGTAGTCGCCGAAGCGCCAGTAGTTGAGATTGTGTTCGCAGCGGCGGCCGTCGCGCGCGTAGGCCGACACTTCGTACTGGGCAAAGCCCGCCTCGCCCAGCCGCGCCTGACAGGCCTCCTGCATGTCCCAGGCGCTGTCCTCATCTGGCAGCGGCGGCGGCTTCGCGGCGAACAGCGTGTTCGGCTCCAGCGTGAGCTGATAGTGCGAAAGATGCGACGGCTGCAGCGCGATGGCGCGCTCGATGTCATCCAGTGCACCGTCGAGCGTCTGCTGCGGCAGCGCATACATCAGGTCGATGTTGATGTTGTCGAAACCGGCATCGCGCGCGCGTCGGATCGCCTGCTCCGCCTCGCCGGCGGAGTGGATGCGCCCGAGCCGCGCCAGCTTGGCGTCATCGAAGCTCTGCACGCCGAAACTGAGGCGATTGACGCCGGCGCGCAGGTAATCGTCGAAACGGCCGTGCTCGACCGTTCCGGGATTGGTTTCCATCGTGACTTCCGCCGCGCACGGCAGCGTGAGGCGCGCTGCGACGCCATCGAGGATGCGCGCGATCGTGTCGGGCATGAACAGGCTCGGCGTGCCGCCGCCGAAGAAGATGCTGTGGATCGCGCGTCCGCCGATGGCCGATTCGTGCTCGCGCAGGTCGCGCTCCAGATCCGAAAGCAGGGCAGCGACGTAGTCGTCCACCGGCATCCCGCCTTGCTGCGCATGCGAGTTGAAGTCGCAGTACGGGCACTTCTTAACGCACCACGGAATGTGGATGTACAGCGACAGCGGTGGCGCGATCAGCGGCATGCGAGGCGGCGTCCTGGTCTTCAGAATCCGCGTTCGAGCAGGTCGCGCAGGCAGGCCAGCGCGATGCCGCGATGGCTGACGCGGTTCTTTGTTCGCGCCTCCAGTTCGGCGGCGCTCCGT
>JASLGB010000011.1 GCA_030150315.1 Dokdonella sp.
GGATGAATGTGTTGGACGTGGAGATGGCGACGATCAGCGCGTACACCGACGGGTTGCCGCCCGAGGCCAGCGCCACGTTGATCGCCATCGGCACCATCATCACGGCCGCACCCACGTTGGACACGACCTGTGCGAACAGCAGCGCCAGCACTGCCACGATCAGTTGCAGGCTCCACTGCGGCCAGCCGTCGAGATAGATCAGCACTTCCTGCGCCAGCCACGCGGCCGCGCCGGTGGAATCCATCGCCCAGCCGAGCGGAATCAGGCAGGCGAGGATGAAGATGGTTTTCCAGTTGATCGCGGCATAGGCCTCGTCCATGTTCAGCACGCCCGACAACAGCATGCCGACCGCCCCGCACAGCATCGCGACAGAGAGTTTCAGGTCGGTGAAAAGGCCAAGCCCGAGCGCGAGTGCGAAGAACGCCGTCGCGTGCCAGATCTTCGACGGCCGGTGTTCTTCCTTCGGGTAGTCGGTGACGACGACGAAGTCGTTCGACTCGGCGGTCTGCGCCAGATCGCGCCAGAAGCCGTGCAGCACGATGGTGTCGCCGGCGCGCAGCGAGACCTTGCGCACGTCTTCACGGAACACCTGGTCGCCGCGGTTCACCGCGAGTACGGAGATGCCGTGCACCTTGCGCAGCCGCAGGTCGCCGATCTCCTTCTTGACCCAGCGCGAGTTCGGCGTGATGACGGCCTCGGCAATGCCGGCGCGGCTCGGGTTGAACAGGTCGCCGAAGTGGCGCAGGCGCGTCTGCACCGTGCACAGCTGGTTGTTGGCGAAATCGGCTACCGCCTCACGCTTGCCGAGCACGCCGAGCACGCTGCCGACCCAGACCATCTGGTCGCCAGGGGGGGCAAGGCGTGCCTCGTTGCCGGTTTTGAGGGCGAGGATCAGCGGCGCACCGCGCAACTGCTCGACTTCGCTGACGCTCATGCCGACCAGCGGGCTGTCGGTGGTGACGATCAGTTCCGCGACGTCGCCGTCGATGCCGTAGGTTTCGGCAAAGTAGGTTTCGGTGCGGCCCGGTGTGACCTTCTGGCGATCTTCCTCGTCACCCGGGAACATTCGGCGAGTGGCGACGGCGAAGAAGGCGAGGCCGGCCAGCAGCAAGGTGATGCCGATGGCGGAGATCGAGAACAGGCCGAACGGTTGAATCGATTGCGCGCCGGGCGGCAGGTTGCGGTTGGCGCTGGCGACGAGGTCGTTGAGCAGGATCAACGGCGAGTTGGAAATCATCGTCGTGTTCGTGCCGCACAGGATCATGCATGCCATCGGCAGCAGCAGCCGCTTGAGCGGAATGCCGGTGCGCGCGCTGACGCGGCTGACCACCGGCAGCAGCAGCGCGGACAGCGCCTGGCTCTGAACGACGCTGGAAAGGCTGGCGGCCATCGCGTTGATCAGCAGGGACACGCGCGCCTCGACGCCGCCGGCTAGCCGCAGGATGAACGACGCGGCCTTGTTCAGCACGCCGGTACGGTCGAGCCCGGCGCCCATGATCATGACGGCAATCAGGGAAATCACCGCGTTGCCGGCAAAGCCGTCGAACAGCTGCTCGACCGGCAGAAGGCGCGTGATGCCGATGACCACGATGACCAGCAGCGCCACGAGGTCGGCACGGATCCATTCGAGCACCAGCATCAGCACCGTGAACGCCAGCAGCGTGAACACGAGCATCATGTTGGTGGTCAGGGTGAGGCCGGCGTCCATTCGGGGCGGAATCTTCTTCTGGGTGGTCGGTTCGGTGCGGGCCTGTCAGCAGCGTTCCAGCACGAAATCCCACACGCCATGTCCGAGACGCAGACCGCGGCGTTCGAAATGGGTTTCGATGCGCCAGGGCGGGCGCACCGATTCCGCAGCGTGCGCGGCATCGATGCGCCAGGCGGAAGCGGTGGCGAGCGTTTCGCGCATGTGCTCGGCATAGTCGGCCCAGTCGGTCGCCAGATGCAAGCGACCGCCGAGCCTGACCTTGGACGCGATCAGGTCAAGGAATTGGGTCTGCACCAGACGCCGCTTGTTGTGGCGTTTCTTGTGCCAGGGATCGGGGAAATAGATGCGGACTTCCGACAGGCTGGCGTCGCCGATTTCGCGCTCTAGGACTTCGACCGCGTCGTGGTTGTACAGGCGCACGTTGCCGACGCCGGCATCGGCCAGCCCGTTCATGAGCCGCCCGACGCCGGGTCGATGAACCTCGATTCCGATGAAGTCGGCATGCGGCTCGGCCTGCGCCGAGTGCAGCAATTGCTCGCCGTTGCCGAAGCCGATTTCCAGCACGCGCGGCGCGGCACGGCCGAACACGCCATCGAGATCGCGCGGAGTGCCCTGGCAGTCCAGTCCGTAGCGCGCCCAGTGCTGATCGAACGCGCGTTGCTGCGCTGGCGTGAAGCGGCCCTGGCGCAGGACGAAGCTGCGGATGCGCCGTTCGTGTGCCTCCGGATTTTCCATCGGCTCAGAACAGGCCGTCGATCGGGCTGGATGCCGAGGCGTGGCGCTTGCGTGGAATGCGCCCGGCAAGGAACGCGGAGCGACCGGCTTCCACCGCCAGCTTCATCGCATGCGCCATGCGCACCGGCTCCTTCGCCCCGGCGATGGCGGTGTTCATCAGGACGCCGTCGCAGCCGAGTTCCATCGCGATCGCCGCATCCGAGGCGGTGCCGACGCCGGCGTCGACGATGATCGGCACCTTCGCGTTCTCGACGATCTCGATGAGGTTCCAGCGGTTCTGGATGCCCAGTCCGGATCCGATCGGGGCGGCCAGCGGCATCACGGCGACGCAGCCGATTTCCTCGAGGCGTCGGGCCAGGATCGGATCATCGGAGGTGTAGACCATGACGTGGAAGCCATCCTTGACCAGTGTTTCGGCCGCGGAGAGCGTCTGCACGACATCGGGGAACAGGGTTTTCTGGTCGCCGAGCACTTCCAGCTTGACCAGGGTGTGGCCGTCGAGCAGCTCGCGCGCGAGCCGGCAGGTGCGCACGGCGTCCTCGGCGGTGTAGCAGCCGGCGGTGTTCGGCAGGATCGTGTAGCGGTCCGGTGGCAGCACATCGAGCAGGTTCGGCTCATCGGGATTCTGGCCGATATTGCTGCGACGGATGGCGACGGTGACGATCTCGGCCGCGGCGGCTTCGGTCGCTGCGCGGGTTTCGTCGAGATCCTTGAACTTGCCAGTGCCGGTGAGCAGGCGCGAGGCGTAGCTTTTGCCCGCGATGATGAGGGGATCGGAAGGCAGGGCGGTCATGGGAGTCCGTTGAGGCGTGAAGTGGAAGCGTGAAAAGGAAAGGGGTGCCGGGTTCGGTCAGCCGCC
>JASLGB010000023.1 GCA_030150315.1 Dokdonella sp.
ACGCGCTGCGGCGGCGACGCAGGCTGCTCATAGGCGCGACTCGCGCTCGGCGCTCATCGGCGGCATGGCGGCGGCAGAGCGCGGTCGCTGGCCATCCAGCGCGGCGGCAACCGTGCGCGAAAGCAGGCGCAATTCATTGCGCAGATCGTCGGACAAGCCGACCGGAGCGGCCTTTTGCGCGGCGAGCTGGCGCAGCACGGTCTTCAGCTCGTCCTGCGTTTCGGCGGCGGCGTGGCGCTCGCGCGCATCGCGGCCGAGCAGGTCGGCGAGGCGGCCGAGTTGCGCGCCGAGTTCGCCGAGTTGCTGGTTGGCGCCGTGGCGCTCGCGTTCGGCCTCGACGATCGCGCGCTGCATGCGGTCGAGGCCGTCGGCGGTCTGCTCCAGCAGGGCCTGCACATAGGCCGGCACCGAGGCGTCGGTTTCCAGGCTCGATCCGGATGACAGGCGCGTCATGCCCGAGAGCCACTCCTCCAGCTCGTTGTAGAAGCGGTTCTGCGCGTGGCCGGCCTGCAGGTCGAGGAAACCGATCACCAGCGAGCTGGCGAGGCCGAACAGCGAGGTCGAAAAGCTGGTCGACATGCCGCCCAGCGGTTGCTTCAGGTTGTCCTTCAGCGCGCCGAACATCGTCACCGCGTCGCCGCCGACGTTCAGCGTGCCGATGATGTCGGCCACCGAGCGGATCGTGACCAGCAGGCCCCAGAACGTGCCGAGCAGGCCGAGGAAGATCGCCAGCCCGACCAGATAGCGCGACAGGTCGCGCGACTCCTCCAGCCGCAGCTGCACGCTGTCGAGGATGGTGCGCATCGAGGGCGCCGACAGCGCCGCGCGTCCGCGTTCGCGTCCATCGAGCATGCGCGCCATCGGTGCCAGCAGGCGCGGCTTTCCGGGCGGCCGCTGATCCGGGTTCGAGCGCCGGAACGCCTCGATCCAGGCGACCTCGCGCGAGAGCACGAACACCTGCCGCAGGTTCACCACGATGCCGGCGGCGAGTACCGCGAGGATCACGCCGTTGAAGAACGGATTCGCCGCGAAGATGTGCAGCAGGCGCGTCGCCAGCATCGCGCCGATCACGGCGACCGCGGCGAGGAAGGCCAGCATCCACGGAAGTACGCGTTGGGGGTTGCTCATGAAAGACCCGGAATTCGAGGAACGGAAATCGCCAAGCGCCTTCTTGCTCGCGCGGCGCTGCACGGCGGATGAGTGGACCCAGACCGCGCGGCGCGCGGCGAGTTCGGCAGCGATCGGCGCCGCGTCATGCGCGCGGCTTGGCGCGATGAGTCGGCGTGGCCGTCCAAGGATCGTCCGGCCACGGGTGTTTCGGATAGCGGCCCTTCAGTTCCTTCTTCACTTCCGGGTAGGTGCGCTCCCAGAAGCTGCGCAGGTGCTGCGTCACCTGCACCGGCTTGCCGCCGGGTGAGAGCAGGTGCAGGGTCAGCGGCACGCGACCGTTGCCGACGCGTGGCGTGTCGGCCAGGCCGAACAGTTCCTGCAGCTTCACGGCCAGCACCGGCGGCGCGCCGGCGGCGTAGGCGATGCGCCGCTCCAGCCCGCTCGGTACGCGGATCGAAGTCGGTGCGTGCGTGTCCAGCGCGCGGCGCTGGTCGTAGTCGAGCCGTGCGGCGATCGCTTCGGACATTTCCGCCGCCTGCAAGGCGTCGAGCCGGCGCTTGCCTTCGAGGTAGGGCGACAGCCAGCGCTCGAGGTCGCGCAGCAGCGCCTCGTCAGACAGGTCGGGCAGGCCGAGTTCCGGCGACCAGTCGCGCAGCGACTGCACGCGCAGCCGCAGTTCGCGCGCGTGGTCGCTCCATGGCAGCGCATCGAGGCCCAGTTCGCGGATCGCGGCGATCAGTGCCGGCATGGCGTCGGCGGGGGTTGCCGGCACGCTGCGGCGATCCAGCACGATCGCGTCGAAGTGGCGCTCCTCGAACGCCTCGACCGCGCGTGTGTCGCGATTCCAGCGCACGCGCCGCCGCTTCGCGTGGCGTTGCGGAAAGTCGCTGTCGAGGCGGTCCGGGTCGAATGGCGCTGCGGCGTAGATCAGGCTGTCGCGCGCTTCGTGGCGCAGGTCGACGACGACCAGCCACGGCTCGCCGTACAGCGCGCTGGCGTCGCCGAGGCGAGCGCCGCGACCATTGGCGAGCGTGTAGCGGCGTGGATCGTTACTGTCCTGCTTGGCGATGCGGTCGGGAAAGGCGTGGATCAGCACGTCACCGACGGCGGTCTGCGCATGCGAGGAGACGGCCATGGCGGAGGGCGGGGCCGCGTCCAGCGGCACGCCTCCGACGCGGCGCTTCCAGGCTTCCGCTGCCTGCGCGATCGCCGCCAGCGCGCCGGCATCGGCGCCGGATTCGCGCGCGCCGCGCCGTTCGCGCCACGCCTGCAAGGCCTGCACGCGCCGGCGGAAATCGTCGTTGCGCATCGCTTCGCCGCGCAGCGGATTGCGTGCTTCGACCAGTGCGACCAGCTCGCAGGCGAGCTCGCGCTCGTGCGGTGTGCGTGCACGCAGCACGGCGGCGCCGAGGCGCGGTTGCGCTCCGAGCGCGAGCAGGCGCCGGCCGAATCCGTCGATGCGACCGCTCTCGTCGAGTGCGCCCAGCGCGCGCAGCAGGTCGCGCGCCTGCGCCAGCGCACCGCCTGGTGGCGCATCGAGCCAGCGCAGCTCGTCCGAGCCCCAGGCGGCCAGTTCGAGCGCCAGTTGCGATAGCTCGCCCTGCGCGATTTCCGGCGTGCGCGCGGCGTCCAGCCGGCGGCTCTGCGGCCACAGGCGGTAGGCGGCACCGGGGCCGAGGCGTCCGGCACGCCCGGCGCGCTGGTCGGCCGACGCCTGCGAGATGGCGACGGTGTCCAGCCGGCTGAAGCCGGAATTCGGATCGAAGCGCGGCTCGCGCGCAAGGCCGAGATCGACGACCGAACGCACGCCCGGCAGGGTCAGGCTGGATTCGGCCACGTTCGTCGCCAGCACCACGCGGCGCGTGCCGGGTGGCGCCGGCGCCAGCGCGGCGTGCTGCTCGGCCAGCGACAGCTCGCCGTGCAGCGCAACGACGTCGATCGGCGTCGCTGCGGATGCCGATGCCAAGGCGGTGCGCGCCTGCTCGATCTCGCGCCGACCGGGCAGGAAGGCGAGCACGTCGCCCTCGTTCTCGGCCAGGGCCTGCTCGACCGCGCGACGCAGGTGGAAAGGCCAGCCGCGCTCGGGAAACGCCTCGCCGGCGCGTGCCGGCGGATGCTTGATGCGCACCGGATGGCTGCGGCCTTCGCTGGCCAGCTGCGGCGCTTCGAACCAGCGCGTCACGCGCTCGCCGTCGAGCGTGGCCGACATGATGACCAGTCGCAGGTCCGGGCGCAGGTTGGCCTGCACGTCGAGCGCCAGCGCGGCGCCGGTGTCGCCGTGCAGATGGCGCTCGTGGAATTCGTCGAACAGGATCGCGCCGATGCCGGCCAGTTCCGGGTCGTCCTGGATCAGGCGCGTGAGGATGCCTTCGGTGACGACCTCGATGCGCGTCGCGGCGGAGACCTTCGACTCGAATCGGATGCGGTAGCCGACAGTTTCGCCGACCCGTTCGCCGCGCTGCGCGGCCATGAATTCCGCCGCGGCACGCGCGGCGATGCGGCGCGGTTCGAGCATCAGCACCTTGCGGCCTTCCAGCCACGGCTGGTCGAGCAGGGCGGGCGGCACGCGCGTGGTCTTGCCGGCGCCGGGTGGCGCTTCGAGCACGAGACGAGGATGGTCGCGCAGGCTGGCGAGCAGGTCGGGCAGCAGCGCGTCGACCGGAAAGGAGGGCGGCGTCATCGCGCTATCGTAGCGAAACGGCGGTGCGATCCCGTGGGTGGCGCATACCGGATACATAGTCCGGTGCGCGCCTCCGGGCGGTGATGCCGCCTCGGAAACGACGACGGCGCGACCGCTTGCGCGGCCGCGCCGTCGCGCGGGTTCAAACGATGCTGCTTACTCGCAGACCATGCCGTTGGCAGCGAACAGGCGGTCGTAGGAAATCGTGCCGCTGAAGCTCGGCGTCGGCGCCGCGAGATCGGCATTCGGCTCGAAGGTCACGTCGAGGCGGTTGCAATGCTTGAGCTGGAAGGTCGCCTTGCCCCACGGAACCAGGGCCAGGTCCTTGCCGAGGTGGTTGGCATCGAGGGTGAGGCTGCTCGCGCCTTCCGGAACTTCGGCGTTGCCGATCAGCCAGAACGGATTGCCTTCGGTGTCCTTGGTCAGCAGGTCATAGACCAGCTGGCGGCTCACCTTGCCATCCGCGGCGGCGTGCTCGGTGACCTGCACGAGCAGACCGTGTCCCTGCTCGCCATTGGTCCACTGCGCCGCGGCGTAGCCGTCGATCGGCATCGCGTAGTCGCTCGGCGCGGTGTAGGCGGGAACGTCCACATCGACGGCCTGGATCGAAGGAATGTACTGGTTGCGCGGATCGATGCGCAGCTTGAACGCCTTGCTGAAATCAAACGTGCCGGCGCCGTCGAACACGGAGTTTTCGA
>JASLGB010000027.1 GCA_030150315.1 Dokdonella sp.
GTCGGCTTGCCGGGGCGCCGCGACCGCATCGCGCGCGCCGACTCGGCAGCGGTGGCACGCCTGCGCGCCGCGGGTGCGGTGATCCTGGGCAAGACCAACCTCGACGAGGGCAGCTTCGGCAGCGCCGGGCAGAATCCGCATTTCGGGCCGGTGCACAACCCCTTGCGTGAGGGCTTCGTCGCTGGCGGCTCGTCGGCTGGCTCCGCTGTCGCCGTGGCTGCGGGCCACTGCAGTTTCGCACTCGGCAGCGACACGCTCGGTTCGGTGCGCATCCCGGCCAGCCACTGCGGCGTCTTCGGCCTGCGTCCGACGTTCGGGGAAATCTCCACGCGCGGCCTCGTCCACGCGGCGCGCCGGCTCGATTGCATCGGCCTGCTCGCGCGCAGCGTCGAGGACATCGCCATCGTGCTCAACGTGCTGGCTGGCTACGACGCCGCCGACCCGCGTTCGCGCCGTCGCCGCGTGCCGCTGGCGGCGCCGGACTGGGAGCCGGGGCGCCTGGTCAGTGCCACGCTGAAGGATCTTTCCGCGCTGGGCGTGGACGAGGCTGTGCGCGCGGTGTTCGAGCGCGCGCTGGCCGCGCTCGGCACGCATCTGGGTGAGCGCCGCGAAGTCGACCTGGGTGACTACGATTTCGCCCGCACGCGGCGTGCCGCTTTGCTGGTCATGGAGAGCGAGATGGCGATCGAATTCGCTGACGACCTCGCCAATACGGCGCAGCCGGTGTCCGGCCGCCTGCGCGGACTGATCGACTACGCGCGCGGCAAGTCCGCGCCGGATCTGGTGGTCGCCGACCGTGCGCTCGATGCCGCCGTGCTTGAAGGCCGCCGCCTGTTCGATGGCGTTGATGTGCTGGTGCTGCCGACGATCGGTCACGGCCCGTATCTTCTGGCCGACGGCGAGCGTTCCGGCGACGCGGACCTCAGCGGCTTCGCCAGCCTCGCCGGCTGTCCGGCGATCAGCCTGCCGATGGGATTGCTGCCGGACGGGATGCCGATCGGCTTGCAGCTGGTGGCGCGCCCCGGTGCCGACCTGCGCCTGATCGAGCTGGCCGGCATCTGCGCCGCCACGCTCGACGTCGCCGACTGAGCCACCGGCACGCGCCGACCGACTCCGCTGCCCGCCCGCGCCGACCATGATTCCGCTCGCCGACGGGTTCGAACGCATCGCCGCCGCCGTGGCGGCGGATCTGCGCTACGCCGCGCAGTTCCTGCCGCCGTCGCGCGCGGATGCCGCGATGGCGGCCCTGATCGATGAGATTCCGTGGCAGACGCATCGCCTGCGTCTGTTCGGCCGCGAGGTGGATGCGCCGCGCCGTTCCTGCTGGATCGGTGACCCGGATGCGGCCTACACCTATTCGCGCGTGCGCTTCGAGCCGCAGCCGTGGACGGCGAGGCTGGCCGCGCTGCGCGATGAGATCGAAACGCGGCTGGGCCTGCGCTTCAACAGCGTGCTCGCCAACTTTTATCGCGACGGCCGCGATTCGATGGGCTGGCACAGCGACGACGAACCCGAGCTGGGCGTTGATCCGATCATTGTTTCGCTCAGCCTCGGCGCCGAGCGCCCGTTCCGCCTGCGACCGCGCGGGCCGGAAGCCGGTGGCGTCATCGCGCTGACACTGGAGCACGGCAGCCTGCTGTGCATGGCCGGCGCCACGCAGCGCCTGTACCAGCACGCGCTGCCGCGTCGCGTGCGCGTGACGCAGCCGCGCATCAACCTCACGTTCCGCCGCATCGAGACGAGCGGCCCGGCACGATCGCGGTGATCGCGCGTCGCGCTCAGGGCAGGCCGCGCAGGGATTGCTGCAGTTGGCGCAATCCGTTCCAGTCGTTGTGCGACGCCAGTTCCGCCTGCTGCACCCAGTGCGCTGGATTGGCGTAGCGGAAACTCGGGCCGCCGCGATCGAGGATCGCGCGCAACGCGTCCTCGTCCGTTGCGGCCAGCTGCAGGAATCCGCTGATGCCGTGCGCGCGCAGCAGCTCCTCGATGCGCGGGCCGATGCCGTCGATGATGGTCAGGTCCTCGGCGTGCCGCAGGTTGAATCCGCTGGCGCGTGCGGCGCCGACATCGATCAGCCGACCCGCGGCGGGAACGTGCGGCGGCGGTTCGTATTCGGGAAGTGGCGCGGGTGCGGGCGTCGTCGCCGTTGCCGTCGTCCGCTCGGCGGCTGCGGAAGGCGCGGGTTCCGCTGCCGCCGGCATCTGCCGGTCGCGCAGGCGCAGGGCGACAAGACCGCCGAGCATCAAGCCGCCGGAGACAAATCCCAGGACGAACCACAGCAGGCGTTCGCTGATCGGATCCATCAGTGTTCCTCAAGGTTCGATACCGGCATCGCGTTCCCCGCGGCCTGCCAGCGTAAACCCCCGCGGCAGCCTACACCGGCGGCGCGGCGTGGTGGTCAACTTTTCGCAAGCGCGTCTGCCCGTGGCCCGCCAGCAGCTTGCCTGCGTCCTGCCTGAAAACCTCCCTCGCGCGCGCCGGAGCGAGGTCTCCAATGGCGTCTCCACCACCGGAAGGAAGGCGAAATGGCGACGCGATGGATCCACGGCGTGACGTTCAAAGTGCTCGGCATCGGATTGCTGGCCTTGCTGATGCTGATTCCGCTGGCGCAGGTCAACGATCTCGTGCGCGAGCGCGAGCAGCGCGCGCACGAGGCGACCGCCCAGATCGCCCAGCGTTGGGGCGCGCCGCAACAGGTCGGCGGCCCGGTGCTGGTGGTGCCGGTATGGACGCGGCAACGTCAGGGCGATGCGACGGTCACGGTCGAATCGCACGAGTTCCTGCTGCCCGATCGACTTTCGATTCGTGCGGAACTGGTACCGGAAGTGCGCCACTATGGCCTGTATGAAACCGTCGTCTATGTCGCCACGGCAAAGATCGAGGGGCGCTTTCTGGCCAGCGACATCGCCGCGCTTGGCGGTACCGGGCGCGAGGTGCAGTGGCAGCGCGCCGAACTGCGCGTGCCGATTGCCGACGTGCGCGGAATCCGCCGCGTTTCCGCCTTGCGCATCGGCGATGGCGAAGCCGACTTCGGACCGGACGCTGGTGGCGTGGCCGGCATCGCGGCGATCGCGTCGCCGTATCCGATCGAGCCGTCGGCGCTGCCGGCGCAGCTGCCGTTTGCGTTCGAGTTGGCGCTGGCCGGCAGCGAACGCTTCGCGGCCCTGCCGCTGGCACGCCAGACCGAGCTGGAAGCCCGCGGCGCGTGGCCAGCGCCGGGATTCGACGGGGCCTTCCTGCCGGCGTCGCGGCGCATCGATGCGCATGGCTTCGAGGCGGCGTGGCAGGTGCTCGATCTCAACCGCCGCATCGCGCAGCGCTGGAATACACAGGAGTCCAGCGGCATCGACCTGGGGGCGAGCGCGTTCGGCGTCAGCCTCGTGCAGCCGGCCAGCCCGTACCAGCGCAATGTGCGCGCCGGCAAATACGGCGTGCTGTTCATCGCGCTGACTTTCGTCGCGTTCTTCCTGTTCGAGGTGTTGCGCGGCCTGCGCGTGCACCCCGTGCAGTACCTTTTGGTCGGCGTCGCCTTGTGCACGTTCTACGTCGCGCTGCTGGCGTTGTCCGAACAGTTCGGCTTCGGCACCGCCTACCTTTCCGCAGCGATCGCCACCGTGCTGCTGGTCGGCGGCTACGCGTCCGCCGTGTTGGCACAACGGCGCGCCGGCTTGGTGCTCGGCGGCCTGCTGGCCGTGGTCTACGGCGTGCTCTACGGCCTGGTCGCCAGCGAGGACTACGCGCTGTTGATGGGCGCGCTGGCCCTGCTCACAACGGTGTCCGCGCTGATGTACCTGACGCGCCGCGTAGACTGGTATGCGATGGGGCCGCGCGATCCGCAGCTTGCCGACGCCGCGCTGTCGAGCGATGGGCGGCCGCGGTGACGGCGGTGACGCGGTCGGTCGCCGGGCGCATCCCTTACACTTGCGCGATGAACCTGCTCGCGATCGAAACCGCCACCGAATCCTGCTCGGCTGCCTTGTACGCCGGCGGCAACTTGCTCCAGCGCAGCCAGATTGCGCCCCGCCGCCATGCCGAGCTGCTGTTGTCGATGTGCGACGAGCTGCTGGCCGAAGCCGGCCTGCGCCGCAGCGACCTGCAGGCGCTGGCGGTCGGTTGCGGCCCGGGGGCGTTCACCGGCGTGCGTCTGGCGATCTCGGCCGCGCAGGGCATCGCCTTGGCGCTGGATTTGCCGGTGGTGCCGGTGTCCTCGCTCGCCGCGCTGGCGATGCAGGCACCCCACGATGGCAGCGACATCCTGGCCGTCATCGACGCGCGCATGGGCGAGATCTACGCCGGCACCTTCCGGCGCGCCGCGGATGGCCTGGTCGTGTCGCTCGGCGCGGAAAGCGTCGGCGTGGCGGATGCGCTGGAGCTGCCGCCGGCGACGGCATGGAGCGTGATTGGCAGCGGCTGGGCCACCTATCGCGATGCGATCACCGCGCGCCTGCCGAGCGTGCCGGACTGGGCGGAAGGCGATCGCTACCCGCAGGCGGCCGATGTCGCGCGGCTGGCCGTTCCGATCGCAAGCGCCGGCGGCGGCATCGCGCCCGAGCAGGCGCTGCCGGTGTACCTGCGCGACAAGGTCGCCCTGACGCTGGCCGAGCAGCGCGCGCGCTGATTTCCGGCGCCGCGATTTCCCGTACCGCAGATTTTCTGCACCACGACTTCCCGCATCGCGATCAGGGCGGGCTGAGTCCGCCTTGCCGTTCCAGCACGCATACGGTGTAGCCCTCGAGCTGTTCGCAGCGGTGTGGTGCGGCGCTGCGCTGGAAGCGCGTCGCCCAGTCGGTGGCGGGGTTGAGGACATAAAGATCCTCGTCGCTCCATTGGCCGGCATCGGCCTGCGCCGAGAGCTGCGCGCAGTAGTGCGCGGTGGCATCGGCGTTCCAGCGCGCGACATAGCCGGAGTTGAACGTCAGCCGATGCGCGGCGGCAAGCAGTTGGAACGGCAGGTAGGGGTCGGCCATCGCGCCGCAGGCGCGCGGCGGCAACATCGTCAGATGCCGGCGTCCCTGCGCGAGTCGCGCCCAGCCCGGATCGCTGAGCTGTGCGTCGGAGGGCACGTCGCGCGCCTGCAGCCGCGTGGCGGCGTAGTGGTGGTGGATGAGGCGAAGGTCGGCCAGTTGCACGGTCAGCGCCACGCCCAGCAGCAATCCTGCGGTGAGCGGTTTGCAGCGTCGGCAGACACTCCAGACGACCCACAGGATCAGCGCGTAGTACGCCACCCAGACGAAGCGGCCCGAGGATCGGAGCGCGCCGAGCAGGCGGTTGTCCACGGGCCAGTCGATCAGCACGACGTTGCCGATCGTGAGCACGCTGCTGGCGGCGAACAGGCACAACGCCAACGCGAGCAGGGCGAGCGGTTTCCAGCGTGGATCGGATCGCGGCCAGCGCCGACGCCACAGCGCTTCGAGCAGCAGCCACGCGGCCATTCCCAGTACGCCGAGGCCAAGGAAGGCGAAACCTTCGTACTGTCCGGGCGCAGACGGCAAGGTCGGCAGCCATCGCGACCAGCCCATCGGGTTGAAGAAACCGAGCAGGTTGAACGAATAGCGGCCGTAGGGAATGCCGCCGGAGCTGTCTCTGGAGTGGATGCTCATCGCACCGCTGATCCAGAACAGTGCCAGCAGGACCAGCGCGCCGACGGCGAGTGCGAATGCGGCATCGCGGGGTGTGCGCCCGCGCTCCACAAACACGCGACGGAACCAGTAGGCCAGCTGGATCGCCATCACCATCACGGCGAGGTAGGGGTGCACCAGGATCGCCACGCCGGCCAGCAGCCACCACGGCCACGCTTCCCGACCGGGCCGTCTTGGCGGCGAGTCGCGGAAATACAGCCACAGCGCCGCCAGCAGCAGCCATTGCGTGGTCAGCGTGTCGTGCCCCAGCCGGTTCAGCAGTACCGGCGCTGTGACGAAGAGCGCCGCTCCGGCGAGGATCGTCGGCGCCTGACGCGTCGCGCGCGAGGTCAGCAGTGCGCCGAAGGCGCCTTGCAGGACGTAGTTGACCATCATCCAGAGTCCGATGTACTGGAATGGCTCTGGCAACCACGGCGACAGCGGCTTCAAGAGCAGCGCCAGCAAGGGCAGCGAGTCGGTATAGGCGATCGACGTGCCGACCGGGTACCACACTTCCGGCATCCGTCCCGGCGGCCAGTGCCATGGCGCGTGGCGGAACATGGCCCAGCCGCTGTAATGCTGGGCAAGGTCGTCGCGCAACAGCCAGCCGATCGCGGTGGGGTCGACCACGGCGGTGCCCAGCACGGCGATGAGGAACATCAGCCCGCACAGCGCGCCGAGCGTGAAGGCCGGGGGCGCCGACGTGGTTCGCTGCCAGCACGCGGCGGCGCCGATCGCGAGCAGGGCCAGCGCCGCTGCCGACACG
>JASLGB010000408.1 GCA_030150315.1 Dokdonella sp.
ATTCGTCGCACGACCGCTGTCGGTACTGGCCAGCACGGTCGGTGGTGCGTTGACCTGGCGCGAACGCGCGCTGGTCGCGTGGATTGCTCCGCGCGGGATCGTCGCTGCGGCGGTGTCGGCCCTGTTTGCCTTGCGTCTGGAACGCGATGGCCTTGGCGGCGCCGAACTGCTGGTGCCGCTGACGTTCGCGCTCATCATCGGAACGGTGGTGCTGCAAAGCGCGACGGCCGCACCGCTCGCCCGCGCGCTGGGCGTGGTCGCCCCGGATGCGCGCGGCGTGCTGGTGGTCGGCGCCAATCGCGTCGCCCGCGCCGTGGCCAAGTCGCTCGCCGACCAGGGCGTCGTCGTGCTGGTGGCCGACGATGACTGGTCCGACCTGCACGCGGCACGCATGCAGGGCCTGCAAACCTGGTACGGCGACCCGGTCAGCGCCCAGGCCGATCGAACGCTGTATCTGGACGGCATCGGCCGGCTGTTCGCGATGTCGGCACGGCGCGAACAGAACAGTCTTGCCTGCGTGCGCTATCGCGCCGAGTTCGGACGCCATCGCGTGCACGCGCTGCGCGTGCTGGCCAACGGCAACGAGCGCCGCGACTACGGCGACTCCTTGCGTGCGCCGCGCCTGTTCGGCAACGACGTTACGCTTGCCCTGCTGGAGGAGCGTCTGGATCAGGGTTGGCGCGTGAAAAGCACGCGCCTGTCGGAGTCCTTCGACGTCGCCGCCTTCCGCACCCAGCATGGCGAGGATTCGCTGCTGCTGTATTCGCTCGACGATCAGGGCCGCGTCGATGTCGTCGGTGAACATCACGCGCTGGATGTCCGACACGGTCGTTCCCTGACGGCGCTGGTGCCGCCGAAAGTCGGGGACAACGCCATCGCGTAGGCGCCCCGGCTTTGCGCAGGCCGTGGAAACACGCTAAATGGAGTTCCGCCTTGCAGGGTCGTCCATGAAACCGCAACGCATCGTCATCCTCGGCGGTACCGGCTTCGTCGGCCGTCATCTCGTGCCACGGCTGGTGCGCGACCGGCACGACATTACCGTGCTGACGCGCAATCGCGACCGCAAGCGCGAGTTGTCGGTGCTGCCGCGCGTAGGCCTGCGCAATGCCGATGTGCACGATCCGGCGACGCTGGCGCGGCATCTGAAGGGCGCGGACGTCGCGATCAACCTCGTCGGCATCCTCAACGAACAGGGCAACACCGGCAGCGGCTTCCACAAGGCGCATGTCGCGCTGACGCAGTCTCTGGTCGCCACCTGTCGCGGCAGCGGCGTGCCTCGTCTGCTGCACATGAGCTCGCTGCGCGCAGGCGAGGGACAAAGTCATTACCTGCGCAGCCGCGGTGAGGCGGAGGACTGCGTGCGCTCGTCGTCTCTGGCGTGGACGATCTTCCGCCCTTCCGTCATTTTCGGTGAAGGCGACGGCCTGTTCTTCCGCTTCGCACAGTTGCTGCGCATCACGCCGCTGCTGCCGCTGGCGCGCGCGAGCGCGAAGCTCCAGCCGGTCCACGTCAACGACGTCGCCGAGGCATTCGCACGCGCGATTGCGCATCCGCGTACGGAAGGCCAGGTCTATGAGCTGGCCGGCCCGCGCGCTATCGAGCTCGGCGAGCTGGTGCGCTGGACCGCGCGCCTGACCGGCCGGCAACGCCTGGTGCTGCCGCTGCCGGATCCGCTCGGCCGTCTGCAAGCTCTCGTTGGCGAATGGCTGCCCGGAAAACCGATCTCGCGCGACAACTTCCGCACGCTGAAACTCGACTCGGTCTCCGATCGCGACGGCCTGGGTGCGCTCGGCATCGTCGCCACTCCGATGGAGCTGGTCGTTCCGAAACTGCTCGCGCGCCGCTGAGGCTGCAAACCGTCGGGCACGCGGGAAGCGCGGCGCACGCGTTCTCGGCCGCCCACCCCGGCGAGGCCCTTGTTGCCATGCAGTCCGATGCCGGCGGGCCGGATGCGCCATTCGGCTCGGCAGCGGCCATGGAAGGCGCAGGCTGTCGCATTGCCCGCGCAGCCGATCCCTGTTCGGAAAGCGAGGCGCTGACGCTCATACGAGAAGCGCGCGTCAGCAAATTTCGGCGTGCGGCACGGCATCGGGATTCCCCAAGACGGGAGACGAACGCCTCGTCGCGCGAACCGCGATCTCAGTCCGCGTCAGCGGCGGGACGACGCAGGGTCTGCCGCACGCTGGGCGCGGACTGGCGCGAGGCGTCCAGCTCGCCCGCAACATCGGCATAGCCGATCAGGCTGGCGACGTCCGCCGCGCTGCGCCCGAAGGCATCGGTCAGGTCGAGCGGCGCGCCATGCGCCTTCAGCATGCGCGCGCAGCCAAACAGGCCGTGCAGGGCACACGCATGCAGCACGCCAACGCCGCGCTGGTCCTGGGTCTCCGGCCTGGCGCCGTAGCCGAGCAGCAATTCCGTCAGGCGCGCGAGATGCTCGCCGTCACAGCGCGTCCCCGGTGCGGAACGAGCGCCGAGAAGGACGAGCAGCGCGTCCTGCCCTGCCAGATTGCGCACGGCGGGTTTGGCGCCGGCGCGCAGCAGGCGGTCGAGCAAGGCATGGGCGGCGGCGGTGTCGCTGCTGTCGAACGCCTGCTGCGCCGCCGCGTGCAGCGCCGTCGCGCCGGTTTCATCGGCAAGGTTCGGATCCGCGCCGGCTTCGAGCAGGGCTTCGAGCATGGGCAGGTTGCCAAGCGACGCGGCGATCATCAGCGCCGTCGCCCCACCGGCCAGGCGCATATCCGGCGAAACGCCGTGGTTGTGCAGGGTGCGCACCAGCGACTCCCGGCGTGCGGCAATCGCCGCG
>JASLGB010000088.1 GCA_030150315.1 Dokdonella sp.
TCACCGGATGGCAGGTCGGGATGCGACGGGTAGCGCGTGCTGTCGTTGTTGTAGGGCCGGAAACCGCGATTCAGCAGAAGCGGCGGCTCGCCGCCCGCCGGCTCGAACAGGGCATACGCCATGATGCCGGCGCGACCGTCGCGGATCTGGTTTTCCAGCTCGTACTGGCGCGGCGGCTGCGCAAAGCGGCCGTGCACGGTGACACGCGGATAGTGCGTGGCATCGGCCTGCGCACGCGCCTCGCGCAGCGACAGGGGCGCCGCCGCAAGCCCGCGATCGAAAGCGGCGAACATGGCCTCTTTCTCGTACGCGCGACCCAGCTGCCAGCTGCCCAGATACAGGAACAGCGCCACGCCGGCCAGGGCCAGCGCGATGGCCAGCCCATGCGGTCGATGCCAGCGCCTAGCAGGCATGCCGGCGTATACTCGACCGGGCCGCGACGATGCGCGGCTGCGTGGACGCTTTCGACATGTTTGGCAAGATCCTGATTCTGATTTTCCTGGCCGCCATCCTCTACAACCTCGGCGCCGGCCTCTATTACATGATGACCGACAAGAGCGGCAGCGACCGCGTCGTGAAGGCGCTGACGCGCCGTGTCGGCCTGTCGGTGCTGTTGATTGCGCTCGTCGTCCTGGCGATTGCGACCGGTATCATCAAGCCGCACGGCATCGTTGGCTGAGCGCCAACCGGGCTGAAGCCTGCCTCGTCGCGACGTCCGGTCGCGCGCCTGCGTCGTCCTGCCGCGAATCAGCCGCTTATGGTAGCCAGATTGGCGTGCCGCTGCACTTCGCGCGGCCGCTTGCCGCATGCATCGATTCCCTGAACACGACAAGGGCGCCGTGCGGCGCCCTTGTCGTGGATCCAGCGGTTCCCTGCGCGCGTCAGAGCACGTAGACGAACAGGAACAGGCCGAGCCAGACCACGTCGACGAAGTGCCAGTACCACGCGACCGCTTCAAAGCCGAAGTGGTTGTCACGCGTGAAGTGGCCCTTGATGCAGCGGTACCGAATCATCGTCAGCATGATCGCGCCCAACGTGACGTGCAGGCCGTGGAATCCGGTCAGCATGTAGAACGTGCTGCCGTAGATGCCACTGCGCAGGGTCAGGTTGAGATCGCCATACGCATGCACGTATTCGTAGACCTGGAAGCCGAGGAAGATCGCGCCGAGCAGGACGGTCAACGCGAGGAAGATGATCGTGCGCTGGCGGTTGGCCGCACGCAGGGCGTGATGGGCGATGGTCAGCGTGATGCCGGAGGTCAGCAGTAGCATCGTGTTGAGCAGCGGGATGCCCCACGGCGACATCGTCTTGTAGGCACCGCCTACCGCTTCCGGGCCGTTGGTCGGCCATGCGGCGGTGTAGTCGGGCCACAGGAAGTAGTTGGTCATCGCACCTTTGCCGGAGCCACCCAGCCACGGCACGACGATGTCGCGTGCGTAGTAGAGGGCACCGAAGAACGCGGCGAAGAACATCACTTCGGAGAAGATGAACCAAATCATTCCCATGCGGAACGACACGTCCACCTGCTTGTTGTAGAGGCCGCCGACGGATTCGCGGATGACCGTTCCGAACCAGCCGAACAGCATCACGATCATCAGTGCGACGCCGAGCGCCAACACCGGCTTGCCGATGCCGGGCATGTCGTTCATCCACATCGCCGCGCCGCTGACGCCGCTGAACAGGCCAAGCGAGCCCAGGATCGGCCAGTGGCTGCCGTGGGGAACGTAGTAAGCACCTTGTGTTTGCGCCATGGCGGGCGGGCCTCGATCAGTGTTTCGTGGATCAGCCGGCGGCCGGGGACGGCGACGGCGAACCGGTTTCGGAAAGACGCCGCGTGGCGACTTCATTGGTGTAGAACGTGTACGACAGGGTCAGCTCGCGCACGTTCTTCGGCAACTGCGGGTCGACGAAGAAACGCACCGGCATGCGGCGCGTTTCGCCGCCCGCCAGCATCTGCTCGGTGAAGCAGAAGCACTCGGTCTTGTTGAAGAACGGCGACGCATTGCTCGGCGCGACGCTCGGCACGGCATTGCCGACGATGGCCTCCGGGCCGGTATTGGACGCGTCGAACCACACTTCCGTGAGCTTGCCCGGGTGCACTTCGATGCTCGGCCGCTCCGGCACGAACGTCCACGGCAGCTTGCTGTTGACGTTGGCGACGAACTGCACGGTGACCGTGCGGCTGGTGTCTTCGACCAGCTGGGCGGCGCTCGCCGCGGCGGCGCCATTGGCCAGCTTGATGCCGAAAACGTGCTCGCAAACGATTCGATACACCGGAACCATCGCAAATCCGAACAGGAACGAGCACGCGACCACGATGCCGCCGGTCTTGAGCACGTTCGAGTTGCGGTTGGAGGTGGTGGATTCCATCGGCTTGTCGGTCACGTCTTCAGGAAAACTCTCGCCAGGGGCCGCGCCCATGTAGCGGGCGCTGCCGTGTTCGCCGGGGCGTTTGCCCTCATGCCTGCCCTGCCCATGGCGCGAAGCCACGGACCGGGAATTGGATCAGTGCTGGACGTCTTCGTGCGCCAGCATGCCGGGCTTGAGTTCCGGCGGCGTGGCAAAGGTGTGGTGCGGGGCCGGCGACGGCACTGTCCACTCCAGTCCGCGCGCACCCTCCCAGACCCGCGCCGTGGCCTTCTCCTTGGAGAAGTAGACGCAGTGGATGATGACGCCGACGAAGATCAGCTGGGTGGCGCCGAACCAGAAGCCGCCGATGGAGCTGATCATGTTGAAGTCGGCGAACGCGACGTTGTAGTCCGGGATGCGGCGCGGCATGCCGGCCAGTCCGAGGAAATGCTGCGGGAAGAACAGCACGTTCACCGAAATCACGCTGGACCAGAAGTGGATCTTGCCCCACTTCTCCGAATACATGTTGCCGGACCACTTCGGCAGCCAGTAGTAGGCCGACGCCATGATCGCGAACACCGCTCCGGTGACCAGCACGTAATGGAAGTGCGCCACCACGAAGTAGCTGTCCTGATACTGGAAGTCCGCCGGAACGATCGCGCACATCACGCCGGAGAAACCGCCGATCGTGAACAGGACGACGAACGCGACCGCGAACAGCATCGGCGTCTCGAACGTCATCGCGCCGCCCCACATCGTGGTCAGCCAGTTGAAGACCTTCACGCCGGTCGGAATCGCGATCAGCATCGTCGCGTACATGAAGAACAGCTCGCCGCCCAGCGGCATGCCGACCGAGAACATGTGGTGCGCCCACACGATGAACGACAGGAACGCGATCGACGCGATGGCATAGACCATCGCCTGGTAGCCGAAGATCGGCTTGCGCGAGAAGGTCGGGATGATCTCGGACACGATCCCGAAGGCCGGCAGGATCATGATGTAGACCTCGGGATGCCCGAAGAACCAGAAGATGTGCTGGTACAGCACCGGGTCGCCGCCGCCGGCCGCGTTGAAGAAGCTGGTGCCAAAGTACTTGTCGGTGAGCAGCATCGTGACCGCACCGGCCAGAACCGGCATCACGGCGATCAGCAGGAAAGCGGTGATCAGCCAGCTCCACACGAACACCGGCATCTTCAGCAGGTCCATGCCGGGCGCGCGCATGTTGAGCACGGTGGCGATGATGTTGATCGCGCCCATGATCGAGCTGATGCCCATCATGTGCACGGCGAAGATCGAGAACGCGACGTTGACGCCGCCCTGCAGCGCCAGCGGCGGGTACATGGTCCAGCCACCCTGCGGGCCGCCACCCGGCATGAACATCGTCGACAGCAGCAGCAGGAAGGCGAACGGCAGAATCCAGAACGACCAGTTGTTCATGCGCGGCAGCGCCATGTCCGGCGCGCCGATCTGCAACGGGATCATCCAGTTGGCGAGGCCGACGAAGGCCGGCATGACCGCGCCGAAGATCATGACCAGCGCATGCATCGAGGTCATTTCATTGAAGAACTCAGGCTGCATCAGCTGCATGCCGGGCTGGAACAGTTCGGCGCGGACCAGCATCGCCATCGTGCCGCCGATGAAGAACATCGTCAGCGAGAAGACGAGGTACAGCGTGCCGATGTCCTTGTGGTTGGTCGTGAACAGCCAACGGTCCAGGAAGCCCTTCGGCTTGTGGTCGTGGTCGTGTTCGTATTGGATGGCGGGATTGACTGCAGCCATGGCCTGAACCTCAGTGTCTAGATTGCGGGGCCGCGCACGGCCTTGGTGTATTCCGGCTCCGCTCACGCGGAAAAACCCATCAGCCCTGTGTTTCCGCCAGCGCCGGCACCTGTGCCGTCGAGTCACCCTTGGCGACGGCCTGCTCGGACTCCTGCGCCGCCAGCCACTGCTCGAACTCGGCCTTCGGCACCGCTTTCACGACGATCGGCATGAAGGCGTGGTCCTTGCCGCACAGCTCCGCGCACTGGCCGCGGTAGATGCCCGGCTGGTCGATCAGCGTCCACTGGTCGTTGATGATTCCGGGGATCGCGTCCTGTTTCCAGCCCAGCGCCGGCACCCACCACGAGTGGATGACGTCGTCGGCAGTGATGACGAAGCGCACCTTGACGCCGACCGGCAGCACCAGCGGCTTGTCGACGTTCAGCAGATAGCTGTCGTAGTCGCCGTCCTTCACCGACTTCGGATCGAGACCCGAGCGAACCTGGCGGATCTGGTGGGATTTGGCGTCCAGCGTGGAGATGAAATTCACCGACGTCGGCTTCTTGTAGTAGTCGACGTACTCGTAGCGCCACTTCCACTGGTAGCCGGTGATCTTGACGATCATGTCGGAGTTGCCGACGTCGGCCATGTCGATCAGCAGTCGGGTCGCCGGCCACGCCATCGCGATCAGGATGATGATCGGAACGATGGTCCACACCGCTTCGAGCTTGGTGTTGTGCGTGAACGTCGCCGGCACGACGCCGCGCGACTTACGGAACTTGAACATCGCGTAGATCATCGCGCCGAACACGATCGCGCCGATGGCCACACAGACCCACAGGGCAATCATGTGGACCTCGTGCACACGCTGAGAGATCGACGTGGCACCGGGCGCCATGTTGAGCTGCCACGGAGTCGGGTTGGCGAATGCCGAGCCGCACGCCAGCAACGCGAACGCCGCAAGCGCGCCACGCGCGCGCCGTACAGATGAAATCATCGCCATCACCTTGTTTCGATTGACCCTGATGCGTCGCACCGCGACGGGAAAACGATTCCGGCCGCGAGGGCTGGATCGGGTCCCCGCAAGCGGCGCTGCGGCTGAATATCGGCGGAATCATAGTGGACGGCGCCGGTCAGCGGCAACCGCAGCGCAGCGCGCCACGTCCGCGCACATGCCCGAAGTCGTATTGGCTCGCAGGGGAGCGCATGACTACACTAGAAGATCCACTTGGCGCCGTCTGGCGCTGCCCCGACGATCCCCCCGCGAGAAAGACGCCTTGAGCGACCTCTTGAATCCCGAGCTGCCGGCGCCGGAGCCGGCGCGTGTGCCCATTACCGCCGCGTGGTCACGCGACGAGAACGACGCGATTGAAGAGCTGCTGGCGCAGGCCAGCCTGCCGCCGGACGAACGCGAGCAGGTGCTGGAACGCGCCGCCGATCTGGTCGGCCGCGTGCGCCGCAAAGCGGGAGATCAGAGCGCGGTCGAGTCCTTCATGCGCCAGTACGACCTGTCCAGCGAGGAAGGCGTGCTGCTGATGTGCGTGGCCGAGGCGCTGCTGCGCATCCCGGACAAGCTCACCGCCGACAAGCTGATCCGCGACAAGCTGGGCGAGGCGAACTGGAAAAAGCACCTCGGCAGCAGCGAGTCGATGTTCGTCAACGCCTCGACCTGGGGTCTGATGCTTACCGGACGCCTGGTCAACCTCGCCGAAGACACGCGGCGCGACTTCACCGGCGCGCTCAAGCGCCTGGTCGGCCGCGCCGGCGAACCGGTGATCCGTCTCGCGGTGCGTCAGGCGATGCGCATCATGGGCCACCAATTCGTGATGGGCCGCACCATCGACGAAGCACTGGATCGCTCCGCCGAAAAGGAAAATGCGGCATATCGTTATTCCTACGACATGCTTGGCGAAGCCGCGCTGACGCAGCCCGACGCCGAGCGTTACCACAAGGCGTACAAGGACGCGATCGGCGCGCTCGGCAAGCGCGGCCCGTTTAAGAGCGTGCTGGATGCGCCGTCGATCTCGGTCAAGCTGTCGGCGCTGCATCCGCGCTACGAGGTCGCCAAGCGCGCGCGCGTGATGGCCGAACTCACGCCCAAGGTGCTGGAACTGGCACAGCTGGCCATGCGCAACGGCATCGGCATGACCGTCGACGCCGAGGAGTCCGATCGCCTCGAACTGTCGCTCGACGTGATCGGCGACGTGTTCGCGCATCCGTCGCTGGAAGGCTGGAACGGTTTCGGTCTCGCAGTGCAGGCCTACCAGAAGCGCTGTCCTTTCGTCATCGACTGGCTCGCCGAAACCGCGCGCAAGGCCGGTCGCCGCTGGTGCGTGCGACTGGTCAAGGGCGCGTACTGGGATTCGGAAATCAAGCGCGCGCAGGAGCTGGGCCTTTCCGGCTATCCGGTCTACACGCGCAAGCCGAATACGGACGTGTCCTACCTCGCCTGCGCCAAGCGCATGTTCGAGGCCGGCAGCGAGGCGATCTATCCGCAGTTCGCCACGCACAATGCGCACACCATCGCCGCCATCCACCACCACGCCAAGGGCAGGCCGTTCGAGTACCAGCGCCTGCACGGCATGGGCGCGGACCTCTACAACGAAGTGATCGGCGCCAACCACCTCGGCGTTCCCTGCCGCGTCTACGCGCCGGTCGGCTCGCATGAGGACCTGCTGCCCTATCTCGTGCGCCGCCTGCTCGAGAACGGCGCCAACACCTCCTTCGTGAACCGTGTCGTCGACGAAGACGTGTCGATCCGCGACCTCGTCGCCGATCCCTGCGAGACGGTTCGCGCCTTCACCTCCAAACCGCATCCGCGCATTCCGCTGCCGGTCGGCCTGTACGGCCACGACAGCAAGCACGCGCAGGATTCGAACTCCGCATCCAGGAAGAACTCCATGGGCGTCAATCTCGCCAACGACAACGAACTCCAGGCCCTCGCCGAATCCGTCAACGCCGCCAAGGGCCCGTGGACGGCCGCACCGCTGGTGCCCGGCGCCTCCACCGACGAAGCACCGCGCGACGTGACCAACCCGAACGATCGCCGCGACGTCGTCGGCCAGAGCCGCAACGCCGACACCGCCACGATCGAGAAGGCCCTGGCCAATGCCGTCGCCGCTCAGGAATCGTGGGACCTGATGCCCGCCGCGAGCCGTGCGGCGATCCTCGAGCACACCGCTGACCTGCTGGAAGCACGCCGCGGCGAATTCATCGCGCTGTGCGTGCGTGAAGCGGGCAAGACTATTCCCGCGGCCATTTCCGAAGTGCGCGAAGCGGTCGACATGTGCCGCTACTACGCGGCGATGGCGCGCAGGCTGTTCGGCGCACCGGAAGCCCTGCCCGGCCCGACCGGCGAGTCGAACCAGCTGTTCCTGCGTGGCCGCGGCGTGTTCGTCTGCATCAGCCCGTGGAACTTCCCGCTGGCCATCTTCATGGGCCAGGTCGCCGCCGGCCTCGCCGCCGGCAATGCCGTCATCGCCAAGCCGGCGGACCAGACCACCCTGGTCGGCTACGCTGCGGTCAAGCTGCTGCACGAGGCCGGCGTGCCCGAGGCCGTGCTGCAGTACGTTCCGGCCAAGGGTTCGACCATCGGCAACACGTTGCTGACACGACCGGAAATCGCCGGCGTGTGCTTCACCGGCTCGACCGAAACGGCATGGACGATCAATCGCACGCTGGCCGCGCGCAACGCGCCGATCGCCGCACTGATCGCCGAGACCGGCGGCCAGAACGCGATGATCGCCGACTCCTCGGCGCTGCCCGAACAGCTGGTCAAGGACGTGGTCGCGTCGGCATTCGACTCCGCCGGCCAGCGCTGCTCCGCCGCGCGCGTTCTGTTCGTGCAGGAAGACATCGCCGACAAGGTCGTGAAGATGCTGGCCGGCGCGATGGACGAACTGGTCGTCGGCGATCCGTCGAAGCTGTCCACCGACGTCGGCCCGGTCATCGACGAACCGTCGAAGAAGGTGCTGGTCGAGCACGCCGAGCGTATGGACAAGGAAGCGAAGAAGATCGCGCAGGTGAAGCTGGCCGACGAAGCCGCGCACGGCACCTTCTTCGCGCCGCGCGCCTACGAACTGCCCTCGCTGTCGCTGCTGACCAAGGAAGTGTTCGGCCCGGTCCTGCACGTGATCCGCTGGAAGGGCAGCGAGCTGGACCAGGTCATCGACGCGATCAACGCGACCGGCTTCGGCCTGACGCTGGGCATCCACAGCCGCATCGACGACACCATCGAGCACATCTCGCGCCGTGCCAAGGTCGGCAACTGCTACGTCAACCGCAACCAGATCGGCGCGGTCGTCGGCGTGCAACCGTTCGGCGGCGAAGGCCTCAGCGGCACCGGCCCCAAGGCCGGCGGCCCGCATTACCTGGCGCGTTTCGCCACCGAGCGCACGCTGACGGTCAACACCACCGCCGCCGGCGGCAACGCCTCGCTGCTGACGCTGGGCGAGTAAGTCCCTGCGCCGGAATCCGCCCACGGGGGCGGGTTCCGGCGTGCTCCGTCAGGGCCGCTCGAATCCATTGCGG
>JASLGB010000094.1 GCA_030150315.1 Dokdonella sp.
CGAGAGGAATTCCAGCTCCAGCCTCGGGCCGTCCTGCGTCGTCGGCTGGTTGCCGAGCGGGGTGAAGTCCGGGTCGCCATTGGCGAGCTGGACCAGTGGAATCGTCGCGGTGCGTCCGTGCATAGCGCCGGTGCCGAAAAACCAGGTCGCGTCGCCTCCATCGCCGAATCCGAACAGGGTGGCGGCGATCTGGCCGTCCTGCCATTCCAGGCTGACGCCGTTGCCGGCCATCGCCGGGCCGGTTTCGTTGCCGGATACCGACCACCACATTCCGTTTTCCGGCTGCGGCGCGTTGCCTCCCGGGTAGGTGTCGAGCAGGCCGAAGGACAGAAGCCTTGCGGTGCCATCGTCAACGGCATGGATGTGCGTGCGATACACCTGTCCGGGCAGGATCGCCTGCGCGGCGCCCGAGTCGGACAGATCCAGCTGGAACGGCACGCTGTTGCGCGCCTGGCAGACGGCCGGCGGCGCGGTCAGTTCCACGTCGAGATCGTTGCCTCGCACATCGACGCGCTCGACCACCGGCGTGCAGTGCGACGGCGCGCGGCCGCCCAGGCGCAGCGCGAGCGGAGCGTTCGAGGCCGGCGCGAGGGCCGTCTGGCTGATGGCTTTCACGCGCAGGTCGGTCGCGCGGACGCCCTCGGCGGCGGCCGGCAGCCACAGCGCGAGCGCAGCGGCCAGCGCCATTGCCTGCGTCAATGGGTTTCTTGTATCGATCAGGGACATTTGGGGATAATGCGCGCCCTCGCCGGTGTCGGCAAGCCGGATTTCCCGGACTTCCCGACACTCCCGGCCCTCCGCACATCGCTGTCCATGCAATCCCGTTTCCCGACAGCGCGCCCGACATCCCCACCCGACCGCCGCCGCAGACCGCTTTCGCGTGCGCGGCGGCACGGTGCCACTTCGCATCCAGGAGAGTTTCGATGACTACGACGACCATTGCAGTGATCCCCGGCGACGGTATCGGCCCGGAAATCATGGAGGCCACGCTGCGCGTCCTCGAGGCGCTCAAGCTCGGCCTGACTTACGATTTCGTGGACGCCGGCCTTGCCGCACAGGAAAAGCACGGTGAGCTGCTGCCGCAGGCGACGCTGGACGCAATCGCCAAGCACCGCATCGCGCTGAAGAGCCCGCTGACAACGCCGGTCGGCGAGGGCTTCAGCTCGATCAACGTTCAGCTGCGCCGCAAGTTCGAGCTGTATGCGAACGTGCGTCCGGCCATTTCCTTCCCGAACACGCGCTCGCGTTACGACGACATCGACCTCATCACCGTGCGCGAGAACACCGAAGGCGCCTACTCCGGCGAAGGCCAGCAGGTGTCCGAGGACGGTTCCACCGCGACGCTGGTGCAGAAGGTCACGCGCAAGGGTTCCGAGCGCATCGTGCGCTATGCCTTCGATCTCGCGCGCCGCGAAGGGCGCAAGAAGGTCACCATCGTGCACAAGGCCAACATCCTGAAGTCGACTTCCGGCCTGTTCCTGAAGGTGGCGCGCGAAGTGGCCGAGCAGTATCCGGACATCGAAAGCAACGAGATGATCGTCGACAACACCTGCATGCAGCTGGTGATGCGTCCCGAGCAGTTCGACGTGATCTGCACGACCAATCTGTTCGGCGACATCATTTCCGATCTGTGCGCGGGCCTGGTCGGCGGCCTCGGGCTGGCGCCGGGCGCCAACATCGGCGCCGACGCGGCGATCTTTGAAGCGGTGCACGGCACCGCGCCCGATATTGCCGGCAAGGGCGTTGCCAACCCCTGCGCGCTGCTGCTGGGCGCTGGCCAGATGCTCGACCATCTGGGCCGACTCGACGAGGCCAAGCGTCTGCGCGGCGCGATCCGCGAAACGCTGGCGGCCAAGGACCGCGTCACGCCGGATCTGGGTGGCAACGGAACCACGCAGAGTTTTGCCGACGCGCTGATTTCGCGCATCAACGGCTGAGGCTGGCCGGATTGAGCAACCACCCGATCGCGCGCTGTCGCGATCGGGTGCGGCGCGCCTCAGCGTGCGCCGAGATGGTCGAGGACGCGCAAGCGTCCGCGGCCGGGGAAATAGCCACCGGCCAGCGCGGCGTGCACGAAGCCGATCGCGTCCTCCACTGCCGCAGCCAGCGGCAGTCCGCAAGCCAGCCCCGCGGCGATCGCCGAAGCAAGGCTGCAGCCCGTGCCATGGCTTTCGCCGCGGATGCGACGCTGCTGGAACCAGTGCTCGCCATCGTCGTCGATCAGCAGGTCGGCTATTTCATTGCCTGGCAGATGACCGCCCTTGAGCAGGACGGCGCGGCAGCCCTGGGCGCGCAGGTCGACCGCTGCGTTACGCATGTCCGCGCGGCGCCGGATCGGGCGGCCGAGCAGGGTCTCGGCTTCCGGCAGGTTCGGTGTCAGGAGGTTGGCGCGCTCGAACAGGTGCCGGCGCATCGCGTGGGTCAGGTTGTCGCGTGCCAGAACCGCGCCCGTGGTCGCAATCAGGACCGGGTCGACCACCACCGGCACGCGAGGGTGGGCTTTCAGCACCGCGGCGACTTCGCGCGCGAGGTTGGCACTGGCAAGCATCCCGGTTTTCACCGCGCCGATGCGGAAGTCCGAAAACACCGCTTCCAGTTGCGCGCGCAGCATCGCGCGTGGCGCCTCGTGCACGGCGGTGACGCCAAGCGTGTTCTGTGCGGTCAGCGCGGTGATGGCGCTGAGGCCATGCACGCCGAACGCCGCGAACGTGCGCAGGTCGGCCTGAATGCCCGCGCCGCCGCCGGAATCCGACCCGGCAATGGTCAGTGCGATGGGCGGCTTGCTGCCGCGCGCAGCGGCGGAAACAGGGTTGTGTTTTTTCTGCAACACTCTGTACTCGGTCGGGGCCACGAAATCGGGCGTTTGTGGGCGATCAGACACTTGTCTACTTGACAAGTGTTGTTTTTTCGCCAAAATCCATCCTCGATTACACCACAAATCCTCTCAACCTCTGCACTTACAGGGCAATGCAGCGGGCAATGGCAAATCCAGGGAAGTGGATGGGGGCGCTGGGCACAGGGCTGGCGCTCCCCTTTTTTTCGCTCGCCGCGCACGCCGCGGGGGTAGGCGAAGCACCATCCCTGCAGCTTGAGTCGGCCGCGATGTCGCAGTCGGTTCCTGCGCGCTGGCGCGACTACGCGCTGGCCAGCATCACACCACAGTTTTCCTGGGCTCTCGCGCCGCAGCAGCTGGAGCCGCCACGGGTGCTCGACAGCTATACCGGCCGCGTCGAAAAGACGGCGCTGTTCGGGCTCGGATCCGAGCGCTCCGAAATTTCCATTTCCGTTGCCGACGGCAGGATTTCCGACACGCCGGCGATGATGCCGGGGCAGCCGTCGCGGCTGGTGGAAACCGCCCAGGCAGGCTTCAAACGCACGATGGTCGCGCCGTCCCTGGCCTTGCGCTGGGGCGAATCCGGCGCCGTCCACCTGACCGGGCTTCTGGCATACCAGCGTTTCGCAACCCTCAACCTCGGCCTCATGCAGGGCGACGGCTGGGCGCCTCCGCCCTCGTGGCTCGGCGACAGTTCGTATGGCGCTGGCGCGCGCGTGGATGTACAGAATCGCTTGAGCGAGCGGCTTGGCTGGAGCGTCGGCTATCAGTCGCACGTTTCGATGGGCGCGTTCGACCGCTATCGGGGCGTGTTCGCCGATCGGGCCGATTTCGACATTCCGGCCAGTCTTTCCGCAACGCTGGAATACGCCATCACGCCGAGGTTCAGTGCGGACATCGGCATCCAGCGCATCGACTACAGCTCGATTCGACCATTCGCGAGCTCCAACCTGCCGCGTCAATTCCTTGCGCTGCTGGGCGACGGCTCCAGTCCGGTGTTCGCGTGGAAGGATCTGGACGTCTACAGCATCGGCTGGACGTTCCGCGGCGAGCAGGTTGGCAACTTCCAGTTGCGCTACACGACGCGTCAGCAGCCGGTTCCCAGTTCGCGCCTGCTGGCCGACGCGCTCGAGTCCGCGACTGCCAATGACATGGTGTCGCTGGGCTGGTCGCGCATGTTCGGCAAGGATTCCCGGCTCAGTCTGACGGCCAGCTACGCCAGCTCGCCGTATCTGCTGATGATGCCGACCCAGGTCACTCGCCGTGACGCCCGGGCAACCCGTGGCGAGTTCGAGGCGCTGTGGTCGATGCGCTTCTGATCGAGGCGCTGGCGCGGTTCGGGAAACCCTTGCGATTTCCCGAACCGGCATTTCCGACTTTCCGTTCCGTGCCGCGTTACAGCACTTCCGAGGCGTAGTCGGCCAGTCGTGAGCGTTCGCCGCGACGCAGCGTGATGTGCGCGCTGTGCTCCCAGTTCTTGAAGCGGTCGACGGCGTAGGTCAGGCCGGAGTTGGTTTCCGTCAGATACGGCGTATCGATCTGCTCGACGTTGCCGAGGCAGACGATCTTGCTGCCGGGTCCGGCGCGCGTGACCAGTGTCTTCATCTGCTTCGGCGTCAGGTTCTGCGCCTCGTCGATGATGACGTAACGGCTGAGGAACGTGCGCCCGCGCATGAAGTTCAGCGAGCGGATCTTGATGCGCGAAGCGAGCAGGTCGTTGGTGGCAGCGCGGCCCCAGGCGCCGCCTTCCTGCGGATTGGTCAGCACTTCCAGATTGTCCGTCAGCGCCCCCATCCACGGCGTCATCTTCTCTTCCTCGGTGCCGGGCAGGAAGCCGATGTCCTAGCCGACGGAAACCGTGGCGCGTGTCATGATGATTTCCCGGTAGCGCTGCTGATCCATGATCTGCGCCAGCCCGGCGGCCAGTGCCAGCAGGGTCTTGCCGGTGCCGGCGGTGCCGAGCAGGGTGACGAAATCGACCTCGGGATCCATCAGCGCGTTGAGCGCAAAGTTCTGCTCGCGATTGCGTGCATGGATTCCCCACACCGTATGCGAGCCGTGGCGATAGTCGTCGACGATCTGCAGGATGGCCTTGTTGCCCTCCAGCCGCACGACGCGCATTTCCACTTCATCCTCGCCGGGCAGGTACAGGCTCTGGTTGGGGTGCCAGTCCTCGTCCTTGCGGCGCTTCACTTCGTAGTAGGTGCGTCCGCGTTCGGACCACGAGCGCAGTTCGCCATGGCGGTTCCAGAATTCGTCCGGCAGTTCCGCCACGCCGGTGTAGAGCAGGGCGAAGTCATCGAGTGCGCGATCGTTTTCGTAATCCTCGGCCTTGATGCCGTGGATCGTCGCCTTGATGCGCAGGTTGATGTCCTTGGTGACCAGCACCACCGCTTCCTTCGGTCGTTGCTGACGCAGGCCGACGATGGAAGCGAGGATCAGGTTGTCCGGCATCGTCTGGTGCTGGCTCTTGTCGGATGCGACCAGCGAGGATGTCTGGAAGTACAGGCGGCCGACCTTGCCGCGGCGTCCAAGCTGCACGCCTTGCGGCAGCTTCAGATCGATGCCCTCGTCGATGTGGCGGCCGTTGCCGGCGACGATCAGCTCGTTGAGAAAGCGGCTGACCTGGCGTGCGTTGCGCGAAGTTTCCGAAGTGCCTTTCTTGGCGGCGTCCAGCTCCTCCAGCACCGTCATCGGGATGAATACGTCGTGTTCCTCGAAGCGGAACAGGGCGGTCGGATCGTGCATCAACACATTGGTGTCGAGCACGTAGATGCGCTTGCCTCGTGTCATGCGTGGGTCTCGTGTTGACGGAACGGGTACGCGCAAACAGTCGCCACGGCGCGCGGCCGTGGAGACTGGCAGGGGAAGATGACGGTCACGGGTGCTGGAGTCGCTCGAGTACGGCCGCCGCGTGGCCGGGAACACGCACGCCGCGCCATTAGGCGGCGAGGTTGCCCTTCGCGTCGATCAGGAAGGTGCTGCGGATGACGCCGATGAATTTGCGGCCATACAGGTTTTTCTCGCCGAGCACGCCGAACGCCTTGCACCAGACCTCATCGGTGTCGGCGAGCAGC
>JASLGB010000096.1 GCA_030150315.1 Dokdonella sp.
CGGTCTGCACGATGGCGGACGCCACGGTGGCGCTGGCACCGCTCGCCGGCGCAGCGAAAGCGACGCTCGCTTGCGCGACCGGATTGCCCTGCGCGTCAGCGACGCAGGCACGCAGCGGCAGTGCGAACGCGCTGCCGACGGCGGTCTGCTGTGGCGAGCCGGAGGTTGCCGAAATCGCGGCGGCCGGCCCGGCGAGGTTGTCCAGCTCGAACACGGCGGTATCGCCGACGCCTGCCATGCGCGCGGTGACGCGGTAGCGGCCGGCGACCGCATTGGCGGTCGCGGAGACGCGCGCGAATCCGTCCGCGTCGGTGCTGGCGGTGGCGGCCGACAGCGTGGCGCCGGCTCCTGGCGTGTCGCTGTCGAACCGGATGCTCGCGCCGGTCACGGGCGTGCCGTAGACGTCGCGCACGCGGACCGCCAGAGGCAGGGCGAAAGCGGTATCCACGGTCGCGGCCTGCGGCGTTCCGCCCGCGCTGGCGAGATCGGCGGCGGGGAAGACCACGTCGACCGTGGCGATCAGGGCTGCGGCCTTCTTCAGGCGCGGATCGGGCAGGTCTTTCGCGGCGATGCCGTCGCCGTACCAGGCGGCATCACCGTTGTCGAGAAGGAACTGGAGAACGCTGCCGCGACCCAGCAGATCGGGCAGCCCGGCGATCGACTCGAAGCTGCCGTTGCCGATGCCGAGAGCGGCGAGGTCGACATCCAGCGCGATCGGCGCGTCACCCGGCTGGCCGGTCCATGCGAACAGGCGGAAATCGTCCGGTGCTGGGCCTGTTTCCCCGGCCGCGCCGGCCGTGATCAGGTACTGGCCGCGCGCGTTGCGGTCGAGGCTGCGGATGCCGCGACCGCCGAGGTCCAGCAGGATCGGCGCACCGAACCGGGCCGATCCGGCCGGCAGCGACGCCGCTGCGCCATCGCTGACGAGCGCGTCGAAGTCGGATACCGGGATGATCAGCGCGTGGTGGCGTGCGTTCGTGGGCAGTTGCGGCGCGCGAAACGCGAGGTAGGCGGTGGAGTCGTCCGGCGCGAAGGCGAGACCCTCGATGTTGAGGCCGGCCGGCGTTTTCGAATCCGCGCCCTCGGCGCTGCTGGCGCCCAGGCCGAGATGATCGGCGCCCAGGCCATGGCCATTGGCGTGGTCCCACGCGACCAGATCCTGCAGCAGCCAGTCGTAGCGTCCGGCATAGGTCAATGTCGTGTCCGCGCCCTCGCCAGCCAGGTCGGTGGCGAACACGCGCTGCCGGTTCGGGCGCACATGGTTGTTCTTCGAGTTGCTGAAGGAGCCGGTCCAGAACACGCGGTCGCCGAGACGGGCTGCGCCTTCCAGATCCATTTCCGGGTTGGCCGGATCGGTCAGGCCGAGCTGGGGAACGAAGTCGAATCCGGCCAGCGGCAGGCCGGAGCGGTCACGGCGGTACAGGCGCAGCCGGTTGGTTTCGTCGTCGGCGACGAGCATGTGCTGCGCATCCAGCGAGACACTGGCGGAGGCATCGCTGGCACCGGTGAGGAAGTGCGTCGTGGCCGGAGCGGACGCCGCGGCCGAGGCGGCATAGCGGATGATGTACCGGCCTTCACGCTGTTGCGCGTCGATCACGCGGATCGTGAGCTGGCTGTGGCCGACGCCATGCGGAACGACGCGCAACGTGCGCGTGACTCCGCTGCCCGACAGCAGCAGTCCGGCGGCATCGACGACGGCCTCATTGCTGCTTTCCACGGAAACCGCCAGTGCGGCGGCATCGCCGCCCGGAGCACCGAGCACAAGACCGATGCCCTGGGTGGCGGCCGGGTCGGTTGGATCGTCGATGACGCCACTGGCGCTTCCTTCGGTGTCCGGCGCCAGATCGAGGTGGATCGATGTCGCCAGCAGATCGATGGTCACCGTCGGTGCATTCGGATCGATCATGCAGGGATCGTAAGCGACGGAGGCATGCAGGCTGCGACCCGGGCTGCCGATGTCGCCGGCGCCGGACAGGCGCGCGTCTTCGGCATTGCCAGGAGCAGACAAGGTCCAGCCGGTGATCCGGTTCTGGCCAAGCGCGGCCGCGGAAGGCCAGGCGCTGACATTCTGCGTGCGCGGGCCGCCGACACCGGCCACGTTGTCGCCATAGACAAGGCGGTCGATCAGCGTCTGGCTGCCGTCGTAGAGATTGATCTCGTCATTGCGGCCGAGGTTGTCGATGCTGTTGCCGCCAATGACCTTGGCGCGCGCGCACAAGCCCCACGCGCTGCGGAATGCCTCCGCAGGCGCCTCGGCAAGAATGACCGACTCGCCCGGCTGCACCAGTCCGAACGCGTCCAGCGGGACGTTTCCGGCGCCGCGGCTGCTGTCGGCGTAGCTCCAGCCCGCCATGTCGACCGACGCGTTGCCGACGTTGGTGAATTCCACGAACTCGCCGTTGCCGCCCTGATACATGAACTCCGTGATGCTCATGCGGCCGGCCGGCGGCGCGCTGGTGCAGGCCTGCGTCGGACTGGCGCCGTTGCGCGGCAGCGGATTGGGGACGAGGTCGAAGTCCGCGGCGTTGTTGTCGCTGTCCGTGCATCCGCTGGACTTGCGTACGATGCCGCTCTGCTTGTTCAGCGCCGGCGTCGCCGCGGTTTCGAAGCAGTTGGCGCTGCCGTACCCGACCAGATCGACGAAACCCGACGCCGGGCATCCGCTGAGGGCGGCCGTGCCATTGACCAGGGCGACCTTCGCATCCGTGGCGGACAGCGCCAGCGAGCCGGAGGCATCCGGCGCCAGCGGCAGCTCGTCGCCGGCCGAGCCGCTGCTTTCGCCGATCAGCAGGTACTGCCCCGGCGCGATCGAGAGCGTGGCCGGCAGCGCATGTACCTGCCAGTTCGCGCCGCTGGCGCTGGCGTACTGGATCGACCAGCCGGCGAGGCTGACCGGCTGGCTGGTCGGGTTGAACAGCTCGACGTAGTCGCGCTTGTAGGCGACGGGTGCGCCGCTGCCGCCGCCACCGTAGATCTGGCTGATGACGATGTGATCGGCGGCGGCTGCCGGCAGGGCGGCAAGGCCGCAGAACAAGGCGCCGACAACCAGCCGGCACGGAGAGATCGGTTTCATGGCGGAGGCTCCCAAGTGTGCAGCGCCTGTGCGGAAAAGGCAGGCAGTCTGCTCGCGCGGCATGAAACGGCCATGACGGCCCCAAAAAAAACGGGAAGCCCGAAGGCTTCCCGTTGCTTGCAGCGAAGCGGCCTTGAGCGGGCCGCGAACGCGGATTACTGGCCGTCGAAACCGTCCTTGAAGATCGTGTCGTTGTCGCCTTGCGCGCGGAACGCGATCACGAAACCGTCGTGGTCGGCGCTGCGGCGCGCGTTGGTCGGATCGGTCGCGTCCGGGCTGCCCGCCGGGATGTCGGCATTGCCGTGCGCGACGGCGGTCCACAGCAGGCGCGGCTGCAGGTCGGCGGTGGCGAGGCCGTGGTCGAGCTTCTGCGCGTAGCCGCCGTACATGAACGAGTAGCGCGTCTCCGGCGCAAGGCCGTCGGCGGTGTCGAACAGCGCCGGCGACACGATCGGCAGGCTGGCGTCCCACAGCAGGTTTTCCGACTGCACGGCAGTGCCCTGGATGATGCCGTGCACATCGACGTAGCCGTCGGTGAACTGGAACGCGTTGTAGTCGCCGATGATGACCAGCGGCACGCCGGCGGTGGCGCCCGGCACGCTGGCCGAGTCGCCGGTCTGCCACGCCTGCGCGATGCGCGCGACCGACAGCGCCTGCTCGAAGCGCTTGGCGCGCACGTAGGCCTGCGTCTCGACGTTGCTGAGCGAGCGGTTGTGGATGACCAGCACGGCGAAGCGCTCGCCGTTGAACGTGGCGTCGAGCAGCAGCGCCGGACGATCGTTCAGCTTGCACGGCGGCGGATTGCTGCTGCTGCAGCCGGCCGAGGTCGTTTCGTCCTTGCCGAGCTGGCTGACCGCGTTGACGGTGACGTCGCCGCGCACGAGGTAGCCGACGTCGATGCCGCCGATGTCGTTGCCTTCCTCAAGGTACGCGGTGTAGCCGAGGCCGGGCTGGTCGGCATTGATCTGCGCCGCCAGCGACTGCAGCGTGGCGAGGTTTTCCACTTCCTGCACGCCGACCACGGCGGGTGCGCGCAGGACATCGCGGATCTGCCGCGACAGCTTCTTCAGGCGCACCTCGAACTGCGCCGGCGTCGGGCAGACGTCGGCCGAACCGGGGCTGGTGTCGGCGCAGGCGTCGATGCTGCCGGAGTCGTGCACGTCGTTGAACAGGCGCAGCATGTTCTGCGAGCCGATCGTCAGCGCCGTCGCCGGTGCCTGCGGCACCGCGACCGGATAGTCCGGGCCCGGATCGGTGATCGTCAGCGAGGTCGGCCACAGCGTGCCGAAACCGAAGTCGTAGCTCATCACGCCGGTCGCGTCGAAGCGCGCGCCGCCGTTCAGTGCCACCGGCGTCATCAGCTGGCGCGGATTGATCGCGAAGACATACGGAACGGCATCCCACACCGGCGCGGCGTAGCCGGCCGGCGGCGACGGCGGCGTGGTGCCGTAGGGCAGGCCGGGGCCGCGCATCGGGCGCGGGTGGCTGCCGACGTAGGCGTAGGCCTCGTTGAGCGGCTGCGTGCTGGTGCGGAAGTTCGGCGCGCTGATGCGCGCGTCGGTCACCGTGACCAGCATGCTCTGCAGGCAGCGCCAGTTGCGCACCTGCGGGCCGTCGGCGGCGGTAAAGCTGCCGCCTTCGCAGCGCGGATGCGCCGGATCGGCCGAGGGCGTGTTCGCGTCCAGCACGATCGGCGCGGGCAGGATGCCGTCGCCGAGCACGGTCACGCTCGGGCTGCCGATTTCGGCCAGGCCGTAGTACTCGATCACGTTGCCGGTCACCTTGACCTTCTTGCCGACCGAGACCTGACCGGCCGAGATGGTGCCGAACACGTAGATCGCATCGGAAGTCAGCGGATTGCCGTCGCCTTCGTCCTGCACGAAGAAGCCGCTCGGGCCCTTGGCCGTGACCACGCCGGTGAAGGTGACGTTCTGGTTCAGCAGCGCAGGATGCGCGCCGTCGCCCTGGATGTCGCCGATGCGCACGCCGCCGGAGGCGTTGGCGATCGTGCCGGTGCCTTCGGCCG
>JASLGB010000110.1 GCA_030150315.1 Dokdonella sp.
ACATCATCAGCATGGCCGGCAGCGTTGCCGACGTGCTGGCCGTGCTCGCGCTGGCGAGGGCCGGCGGGCTGGTGCAGGAAGACGGCGCGGTGCCGCTCGACGTGGTGCCGCTGTTCGAGACGATCGACGACTTGCGCGCCGCACCGCAGACCTTCCGCAACCTGCTCGACAACGCGATCTATCGCCGCCATCTCGCCGCTCGCGGCAATCGCCAGCACGTGATGCTGGGCTATTCCGACAGTGCCAAGGACGGTGGCCTGCTGGCCGCACGCTGGTTGCTGCAGCGCGCGCAGGTCGAGCTGCTGGAAGTCGCGCGCGAAGCCGGTGTCGCATTGACGTTCTTCCACGGCCGCGGCGGCAGCGTCAGCCGCGGTGGCGGAAAGACCACGCGCGCGGTGCTGGCCGCACCGCGTGGCGCCGTCGATGGCCACTTGCGCGTGACCGAGCAGGGCGAGGTGATCCACCAGAAGTACGGCATTCGCGCGCTCGCCCTGCGCAGCATGGAGCAAAGCGTCGGCGCGGTGATGATGGCCACCCTGCGCCCGCGCCGCGCGGAGCCACGCGAGGATGGCTGGCGCACGGTCATGCATGCGCTGGCCGAGGATGGCACGCGCGCCTACCGCGCACTGGTTCGCGACGGCGACGGTTTCGTCGACTATTTCCGCGCGGCGACGCCGATCGACGTGATCGAGCGGATGACGCTTGGATCAAGGCCTGCGCGCCGCGGTGGCGGCGGCGGCGTCGAATCGCTGCGCGCGATTCCTTGGGTCTTCGCGTGGACCCAATGCCGTTCGAACTTGCCCGTCTGGTACGGCGTCGGCAGCGCACTGCACGCCGCCGCCGCGCGCGGCAGCGAAGCGACCCTGATCGAGATGACACGCGACTGGCCGTTCTTCGCGACGCTGGTCGGCGATCTGGAAATGGTTCTGGCCAAGAGCGATCTCGACATTGCCGAACGCTTCTCCGAGCTGGCCGGCGCGTTGCACGAGCGATTCTTCCCGCGATTGGCGGACGAGTTCCGACGCACCGTCGATTGGGTGCTGCGTCTCAAGGGCAGCCCGAGCCTGCTGGCGGACGATCCGCGGCTGGCGCGCTCGATCGGCCTGCGCAATCCCTACGTCGACCCGATCAGCCTGATCCAGGCTGACCTGCTGCAACGCTGGCGCGCGGCGGGCAATCCGGAAGGAGAGCTGTTCAGCGCCCTGGTGTCGAGCGTGCACGGCGTCGCGCAGGGTTTGCAGAACACCGGCTGATCGCAGGATCGGAAGCCGCGCAACGGCTTCCGATCGCGTCGTGCGCTTGCGTCATCGGCGATGCAGCGACGAGACCAGCTCGGCGTTTTCGCTGCGCGCGATCGCGCCGGCCAGTTCGATCCCAATCAGCGAAAGGCGCAGCGGTGGCCGGGCGTCGAGCGAATGCAGCCAGCGCAGACGGCTGGCATGGAAGCTCAGCACGCGTGCCGACCACCCGTGCCCGAAACGGGCCCAGGTGCTGCGCAGGAAGGCTGCATGCGCCTGCCATGGCGCCGCGTCTTCCCAATGCGGTCGCAGGCATGCGGTTTCCGTCATCTCGTCCCACGCCAGATAGTCGGTATCGGGCAGCAGGAACATCTTCGCGCGCACGTCGCCGGCGCGATCCAGGAACGACAGCCATTCGCGCGGCCCCTGCGGCGTCACCGCGGTGTGGGCAGTGGCGGTGACGCAGCGGCCCAGTTCCATCAACGCCGGATTCGCCAGACGCACGCCGGCGTGGCCGCGCAGGAAGGCGGCCGGGGACGGTGTCCGGGCGCGACGCTCCAGCCACAGCACCGGGCCGAGCCGCGACAGCGAGCGCGCAAGGCTGGACAGGTTCAGCGGTGCCGGCGATGCCCGGTCGGCGCGCGGACTCGGCGTGTCCGTCGACCAGCCGGCGACTTGCGGTTCGTTGGCCGCGTCGTCCTGCGGGGGAATCCAGTCGGCAAGAAAGTCGCTCATGTGCCTCTCGGTCGTTGTCGATGGAGTTGGTGGGTCACGCCGCGGGATACCGGGCGCACCCGGCATGCGCCGGCAGGCCGTTGCCGCGTGCATCCGCGCGCGGTCACCGGTGCGCACGCGATCGCTTCGGTCGATCGGACGTGCCGCGCGTGCGCCAATCGATGGGGCGATCGCCACGACAACTGGCTGGCGGGAAACGGGATGGCGGCCGATTCCTGGCTGGCGACGTTGGAGACTTTGGCCGACGCGCGCGGAGCGGCGCGGCAGATTCAGGTCGCCGTGGCGACGAGGATTTACTTGGTCAGGATGAGCTTGTCGTTGCGCGTCAGGCGCAGGTGGTATTCCTGCCCGGCGTGCTCGATGACCAGCTCCTTGCCGCCACCCAGCAGGCTTCCGCTGGCGATGCGCCGGGTCGCTGACAGCCTCGCGCCGACGGATTCAAAGGAAAGCGGGCGCGTGCTGCCCAAGGGAGAGTCGAGGGTGCCCACGGTCGAATCCAGCATGGTTGTTTCCGCGTCGTGATGGAGACTCAAATGATAACTATTCGCATTTGCAAGTCAACAGGCGGAAGCGACTTCAATCGGCCGGATCGCTGCGCCGCCGTGACCTCGGTCCGGCCCACTCTTCCCGACGCAGGCGATGACGCAAGGCGGCACGCCCGTATTGCGTGGTCGTGCGGTCGGCGCGGAAACCCAGGCGCGCCAGCAATGGCGGAACGGAGCGGTTCTCCGGAGTGCACAGCCCGATCAGGGCCGGCAGGCCCAGCGTGCCGAATGCGTGCTCGCACAACGCGATGCCTCCTTCCAGCGCGTAGCCCCGGCCCCAGGCCTTCGTCAGCAGACGCGTTCCGATCTCCACTTCGCCTTCTTCCGTGCTCGGCACCAGCGAGAAGATTCCGATGAACCCGAGGCGCGCCGCGCGCGCATGCCAGATGCCAAGTCCAGGATGCGCAGCGCGCACGCGCTGGGTGTGTTCGACCAGCGCAACGATCTGGCCGAGCGTATCCAGCGGAGCATCGAGGATGTGTTCGGCAACGCGGCTTTCCAGGCCCAGCCGCAACAGGTCCATCGATTGCGCCAACGCAAGGTCGGCCATCTGCATGCGGCGGGTGTCGGGCAACGCCGCGGCGGCGCTGGCGGAACGGGTTGCTGCATCGATGTGGTCCATGGCTGCCTGCATAGGACAAGTGCGCGCGCTGGGGACCTAGGGCAATCCCGAGGTCGGGTACAACCTAGATTGAATGGACTGCGCGCTTGGGGAAACTGTGGCCACGTCCGCACCGCGGGCGCCACGCGGCGAACGCAGTGTCGTCGGGACACAAATATCGGTGAGAGGAGAACAGTCATGGGTCAGGCAATCGGTGGATTGGTCAGCAACGTCATCGGCAATGTCGTCGGCCAGCTTTTCAGCCAGATCTCCAGCATGCTCGGCAACCTGCTCGGCGGCGCCGCCGGCGGCATGCTCGGCAACCTGCTCGGCAATTCCGGCCTTGGCCAGAACGCGCAGCAGTCGTTCCTGGACAACTTCACCAGCGGCTTCTCGCAGGCCTTCGGCCAGGCGATCGGCGGTCAGTAAGGTCCGATCGCCATGAGCCATGCAGGAAGCGAGGAGGATCGGCGCGTCTATCTGGCCAGCTTGGCGGAGATGCGCGCCAACGATCTGATCAGCGCCGACGACGAGAACGCGCTGATCCGACACTACGAGGAACAGAAAGCCTCGATCGAGGCCGCGTTCCTTGAATTCCTGCCGGAATACCAGCGCCGCCTGCGCGAAGAAGGTGAAGAGAAGGCCAACGAATGGTTGGCGGTCACCGCTCGGGCACTCGGGCAGCGTGAAGGGGAGGCGGCGGGCAAGATCGTCACGGGACTTTCGGCCAATACCGGAAGCGGCGCTCGCTGAAGCCCGCCACCCAGTACCAGCGTTGCGGGGCGATCGCGGGGAGTGCGCGATCGCGCTTTTTTTTTCGTCGCAGCCGGGCGATTGCCGAAGAGCCGCCCGGCACCTAGACTTGCGCCTGCTCCATCGGGGAGTAGCCGGCCGCAGCGCAAGCTGCAGCGCGCGCGTCAACACACTTGGCGAACACGCCATGGTGCGCGCAGCAACGATTTCCGTTGCCTGGCAAGACCTTTGGTTCCCGTACGCAACCCGGGCCGGGTGGCGCGCGCGGAATCATTGCGTCCATCGACCCGGCCCCCGGAGTACCCATGCAAACCCTGCTCGTCGCCACTGCCGCGGTCGCCATCGCCGAGATCGGCGACAAGACCCAGTTGTTGTCACTCATCCTCGCCGCGAAATACCGGCGGCCCTGGCCGATCTGCATCGGCATCTTCGTCGCGACCCTGGTCAATCACGCGCTCGCCGGTTCGGTCGGCGCACTCGTATCGTCGTGGCTGCAACCGGAGACGCTCAAATGGATCGTCGCCGCGAGCTTCTTCGCCGTCGCCGCGTGGACCCTGATACCGGACAAGATCGACGAGGACGAAGCCACGCCCGCCAGCAGCCATGGTGTGCTGGTGGCCACGCTGATCGCGTTCTTCCTCGCCGAAATGGGCGACAAGACGCAGGTGGCAACCGTCGTGCTGGCTGCGCAGTACGAGCCCTTGTGGCAGGTGATCGTGGGCACCACCGTCGGCATGATGCTGGCCAATGTCCCGGTGGTCTGGCTTGGCGCGCGCTTCGCCCAGAAGCTGCCGCTGAAGGCGGCGCGCATCGGCGCCGCGATCCTGTTCGCCGCGCTCGGCGCGTGGATCCTGCTGCGCTAGCGGAGTCCGGCATCCAATCGCAGGCCGGCCGGAACCGGCCTGCGATTGCGCGAATCGAGCCGCGGTTTCGCTACAGCGCGTCGGCGTCAAGCTCGCCGGTACGGATGCGGATCACGCGATCGAGCTTCCACGCGAAGATCTTGCCGTCGCCGATCTTGCCGGTATTGGCCGTGGCGGCAATCGTTTCCACCACGCGCTCAAGCTGGTCGTCGCTGACTGCCACTTCGATCTTGATCTTGGGCAGGAAGTCGACGACGTATTCGGCTCCGCGATAGAGCTCGGTATGTCCCTTCTGGCGACCGAAGCCCTTTATTTCGGTGACCGTGATGCCCTGCACGCCGGCCTCGGCCAGCGCCTCGCGCACTTCGTCGAGTTTGAACGGCTTGATGATCGCCATGACCATGTGCATGGACGGCTTCCTGCATGGGCGGATGTCGCGGGACTATAAGCCGGATCGGTTTTTGTAGGAAATTTCCTACGTACAATTCCGAATCATGCGTCTGGGCGCGAAGAAACCCGGCGCGTAGACTTTTAACTCATGGGGGCTGCATCAACGGATTGATGCCGCAGGGACGCAAATCCGACCGGGGCGCCATCGCCCCGGTCGACCCCAGGGACTTCCGCCGGAACATCGAAAAAACCAAAGATCCGGCTTCTGCAATGATCCACGCCAATCATGTCCGAAAAGGGTGAGCCATGATCGAGCTTCGTTCCATCGACGACCTTGCGCAGCGACTCGCAGCGCTGGTTCCCCCCGGTCTCGCACAAGCACGCGAAGATCTCACGGCCAATTTCCGCAGCACCTTGCAGTCGAGCCTGCGCCAGCTGGATCTGGTAACGCGCGAGGAATTTGATGTGCAGCGCTGCGTCCTGCTGCGAACTCGCGAGAAGATCGAGTCGCTCGAACTGCACGTGCGCGCACTCGAGCGTGAACTGGACACGCTGTCCTCGCCGAGCCACTAGGTACCTCTGCCGCCATCGAACACGATCGCCACTGCTCACGGTGGCGTCGACGGGTGAGTCATGTCCTTTTTTGCCGCCGTTTTACGTACTTCAAGTCAAAGCCACGGTTTCCCGGGAAGCCCGCCGTCTTTCGCAGCTCACCCCCTGGCGGGGGCGGCGGGTTTTTTTCCCACAGGTCTGATGGGATGAGTCTGGCCGTTGCCTACACGCGGGCGCAGTCGGGGGTTATTGCCCCCTTGGTTGCCTGTGAAGTGCACCTTTCCGGCGGCCTGCCATCCACTTCGATCGTCGGTCTGCCCGAAACCACGGTGAAGGAAGCGCGTGACCGCGTGCGTGCCGCGATCCTCAACGCGCAGCTAGAGTATCCGCAGCGGCGCGTGACGGTGAATCTGGCTCCGGCCGACCTGCCCAAGGACGGCGGCCGCTACGACCTGCCGATCGCACTCGGAATCCTCGCCGCAAACGGCAGCCTGCCCGGCAATGCCCTCGACGGCCACGAGTTCATTGGCGAACTGGCGTTGTCGGGCGAGCTGCGGCCTGTCCGCGGCGTGTTGCCGGCGATCGTGCATGCCACCCGCGTCGGCCGGCGCGTGATCGTGCCGCGCTCCAATGGGGCCGAAGCCGCCCTGGTTGCCGGTGCCGACGTGCGGGTCGCCGATTCCCTGCTTGAGGTCTGCGCGCATCTGGCCGGGCAGATCCAGCTCGAATCCGCCGCCGCAACCGCGGGCGAAAGCGTCGAGCCGAGCCTTGACCAACCCGATCTCGCCGATGTGCGAGGGCAGCCGCAGGCACGGCGCGCGCTGGAAATTGCCGCTGCCGGCAATCACAACCTGCTGCTCAGCGGCGTACCGGGAACCGGCAAGACCATGCTGGCAAGCCGCTTGCCCGGCATCCTTCCGCCGCTGGAAGAACATGAAGCACTGGAACTGGCGGCAATCCGATCCATCGCAGGATTGGACAACGATGTCGCCTCATGGAAAAAGCGCTCATTCAGGCATCCGCATCACACGGCATCGGCCGCTGCGCTCGTCGGCGGCGGCTCGATTCCGCGGCCCGGCGAGATCACGCTCGCCCATCACGGCGTCCTGTTCCTCGACGAACTGCCCGAGTTTGATCGGCATGTTCTGGAAGTGCTGCGCGAACCGCTGGAGTCGGGACACATCTCGATCTCCCGCGCGGCGCGCCAGGTCGAATTTCCCGCCCGCTTTCAACTCGTCGCAGCGATGAACCCCTGCCCCTGCGGCTATGCCGGCGACCCGAGCGGGCGTTGCCGCTGCACTCCCGATGCGGTGGCCCGCTATTGCGCGCGGATATCCGGGCCATTGCTCGATCGCATCGATCTGAAGCTTGAAATGTCGCGCATTCCGCACGCCGAACTGCGGGATACGTCGAGCGGCGAATCCAGTGCCGTGGTACGTGAGCGCGTCGTCGCCGCCCGCACACGGCAGGTCGAGCGGGCCGGAAAACCGAACGCATGGCTCAGCAACCGCGAAGTCGAACGCGATTGCAGCCTGTCCAGAAAGGATCACGAGCTGCTGGACCGCGCGGTCGAACGGCTGGGTTTGTCAGCGCGCGCCTACCACCGGATCCTGCGCGTGGCGCGCACCATCGCGGATCTCGCCAACGGCGCGAAAATCGAATCCGATCACCTGACGGAAGCCATCCAGTACCGCCGCTTCGGACTTCCGTAACGCGCTTTCTGCAAGCGGCGTTCCCGCATTCACTGCAGCCGCTGCCGATTATCCGCCCTGCCCCGTGGGTGCCGGAATCGACAGGTCAGCGCCGGATTTTTCCGGTGCCATCCGACGTGACGTCATGGCCCTATCGTGCCGAAGCCCCTTGCAAAAGCCCCTTGCAAAGGTTCGGGCGCGGACTGGCGCGTCAGTGGGATGCAAAAACATGCGTGGATCGATGGCAAGGCATCGTGCGCGCGTTCGCGTGCGGGAGCGCAGACACTCCCGGACAGCTGTGCCGCAGTCTGCTTCCTCGTTCGCCATTGCCGCACGCGGCTCGCGCAATTGCCGTTGCCGGAAGTCCCATCGCACCAGCACCGTCAGCACAGGCCTCGTCGGCTGGCGGCGCGAATCGCCAGCTCAGGACGCCGCCGATGTCGCATCCAGAAAGGTCTCCGTCGGCACGAAGAACAGCGATCCCGATACGGCGGTGCTGAAGTCGAGCAGACGATCGTAGTTGCCTGCCGGATCGCCGAGGAACATGTTGTCCAGCATCTTCTCGATTCGCGCGGGCGAGCGCGCGTAACCGATGAAATACGTGCCGAACTCGCCCTTGCCCGCTTCGCCGAACGGCATGTTGTCGCGCACGATCTTCAACTGCTGCCCGCCCTCCTCGATCTAGGTCAGCACGTTGTGGGCATAGCTGGCCTTGGCCGAATCGGCGAACTCGATATCCGACAGTTTCTTGCGTCCGATGATCGTCTCCTGCGTCTCCACCGGCAACGCATTCCGCGCTTTCAGGTCATGCAGATATTTCTGCACGACCACATAGCTGCCGCCGGCGAATGCCGCATCCTCGTTGCCGATGGTCGTCGCATCGATCGCCGCCTGATCCACGGGATTCTCGGTGCCATCGACGAAGCCGAGCAGGTCGCGCTGGTCGTAGTACTTGAAGCCATGCACTTCATCGACCGAGGCCACCGCATCGCCGAGGCGTGACAGGATCTCCATCGCCAGCTCGAAGCACAGATCCAGGTTCGCGGCGCGGATATGGAACAGCAGGTCGGCTTGCGTGGACACGGCGCGCTGCTTGCCGACGATCTCGCGGAACGGATGCAGCTCGGCCGGCCGCGGCGTGCCGAACAGGCGGTCTCAAGCCGTCGAGCCAAACCCCATCACGCACGACAGCGCGCCATTGCTGTCGCGAAAGCCGATGCCGCGCAGCAACGAGCTCATGTCGCCGCACAAGTCCTTCACCACCGCCTCGTGCGACGGCGCGGGCTGGAGGTCGACGACCAGAAAAATCGCCGCCCGCGTCAGCTTGGCAACGATCGACTGCGGAACAATGACAGGCATCCGTTCTCTCTCCTCGGGAGGGCCGCAGCGCAGCGCGAAAACGAATCCACCTTTGCGATCGCCGCGGCGCTGTCAGCGTGAAGCCGGGCTTGGTGCCACCGCCGTGTCCCGACCGTGCAGGAAGCGCCATACACGTCCGAGAAACCGCAGCAGCTTCGGCATCAACCATGCCAGCAGCAGCAGGAACAGCGCCAGCGCCACCAGCAACAGCACCGGGTGCTGGATCGCGAGAAAGAGCACGCCCAGCACGAGGCCGTCTTCGCTGGCGCTGGCGGTCCAGTTGCTGAACGGTTCCGGTGAGGTGTTGATGGCTGCCCTGCCGCTGCTTTTCACCAGATGCGTGCCGCTGGTGACGAGGCCGCCGACCAGACCGGCCGCCATCTGCATCGCCGGCGTCGAATCGCCCATCGCGCCCCACGCGAGAAAGGCGCCGGCCGGAATACGGACGAAGGTGTGCAGCGCATCCCACACCGAATCGAAGCCAGGAACCTTGTCGGCCAGGAACTCGCCCACGCCCATGATCGCGGCAGCGCCGAGTACCCAGCCGTGCTGCAGGACGAGCAGCGGCTCGGGCAGCTGCAACCAGCCATAGCGCCCGAGCATGCCGACGATGAAGATCGTCGCGTAGAGGCGGATGCCGCTGGCCCAGGCAAGGCCTCCGGCAAGCGCAAGTTGCGACAACGAATCCATGGCTTCCTCCGCAAGGATCCTGCTGTGACGGTTCAGGCCGCGACTTCGTTGCAACCATCGGCAGCAGCAACCCGACCGATGGCGCGAAGCCGCCCGCCATTTCTGCTAGCTTGGCTGTTCTCCCACATGGCTGCAATGCAATCCCATGGCACGCTGGATCCTGCTGCTTCTCGCCATCGCCGGTTTCGCCATTTCGTTCACCACGAAATCGGCCGCCCTGCTCGGCATCGGCATTGTTTTGATCTTCGTCGGCACCTTCGGGGTCGTGCTAAGTGTGGCCAGCGCACGCATCTCCGACAATGCGCGTCCCGAATCGGCGATGGCCTCCGCCGAAGACCTGGTGGCGTTGCGCAAACCCCGCGTCGCGCCGCGGACGACGCCGCCAAGCACACCCGAACCGCCGCGCTGACCGGCCCGCGACCGATCCGCACCCGGCACGCTGCAGCGCGCCATGCAGCCGACTTCATGCTGCGGCACACTCGAAGCCGTCGCATGACGCGACGACATCGACGGAGAGTGGCGTGACTATCGAAACGATTCTCGTCTTCCTGGTGGTGGGTGCGGTAGCGGGCTGGCTGGCTGGCCAGATCGTCAAGGGCCACGGCTTCGGCCTGGTCGGCAACATAGTGGTCGGAATCGTCGGCGCGTTTCTCGCCGGGTGGCTGCTGCCGATGGTGGGACTGGCGATCGGAGGCGGAATCGTCGCCGCCATCATCAACGCCATGATCGGTGCGATCATCCTGCTGGTGCTGATCGGGCTGATAAAGAGAGCCTGATCTGCAGCACAAGATCCGCAGTAGAAGAAAAGGGCCGGTTTCCCGGCCCTTTTTTTGCGCCTTGTGCCGCCGGCGTGTGTCCTCAACGCGTGATGTCGACGTCCTTGGTCTCCGGCAGGAACAGCACGCCGACCACGAACGTGATGGCGGCGATGATGATCGGATACCACAAGGCGGAATAGATGTTGCCGGTCAGCAGCACCAGCGCGAAGGCGGTGGTCGGCAGGAAGCCGCCGAACCAGCCGTTGCCGATGTGATACGGCAGCGACATCGAGGTGTAGCGGATACGCGTCGGGAACAGTTCGACCAGCCACGCCGCGATGGGGCCGTAGACCATGGTCACATACAGCACCAGGATGGTCAGCAGCAGCAACAGCATCGGCTTGTTCATCTGCGCCGGATCGGCGGTCTTGGGATAACCGGCCGCATCGACGGCGGCGGTCAGGTCCGCTGCCAGCTTGGCCTGCGCCGCCTTGGCCTCGTCTGCACTGAGTCCTTTCAACGACACGCTTTCGATCGTCTGCGAACCGATGCGCACGCTGGCCAGCGTGCCGGGCGGGGCGGCCTCGTTGGAATAGATCACGCTGCGGCCGTTGAGCAGGTTCTTCACCAGATCGCACGAGCGCGTGAACTTGACGTGCCCCTTCAATTCACCCGGAACGAACTGGAACGAACAGTCGGCCGGATCGGCCACCACCACCGTCGGTGCGCGCGCTGCCGCCGCCTCCAGCGCCGGATTGGCGAAGTGCGTGATGCCCTTGAAGATCGGGAAGTAGGTGAGCGCGGCGAGCAGGCATCCGGCCATGATGATCGGCTTGCGCCCGATCTTGTCCGACAGCCAGCCGAAGAAGATGAAGCCGCCGGTCGCGATCGCCAGCGCCGCGGCGATGTACAGGTTGGCGGTGACCGCATCGACCTTCAAAGTCTGGGTCAGGAAGAACAGCGCATAGAACTGGCCCGCGTACCAGACCACGGCCTGGCCGGCGGTCGCGCCGAGCAGGGCCAGCAGCACGATGCGGCCATTCTTCCAGTTGCCGAAGCTGTCGCTGATCGGCGCCTTGGAGTTCTTGCCCTCGGCTTTCATCTGCTGGAACAGCGGCGACTCGTTGAGCTTCATGCGGATCCAGATCGACACCATCAGCAGCACGAACGAGATCAGGAACGGCACGCGCCAGCCCCACTCCTTGAACGCCTCCTCGCCCAGCCAGGTGCGCACGCCGAGGATGACCAGCAAGGACAGGAACAGGCCGACCGTCGCCGTGGTCTGGATGAAGCTGGTGTAGAGACCGCGCTTGCCGTTCGGCGCGTGTTCGGCCACATAGGTGGCTGCGCCGCCGTACTCGCCGCCGAGCGCCAGTCCCTGCAGACAGCGCAGCAAGACCAGCAGCAGCGGCGCGGCCATGCCGATCGAGTTGTAGGTCGGCAGCACGCCGACGAGGAAGGTCGACAGACCCATCAGCACGATCGTGACGAGGAAGGTGTACTTGCGCCCGATCATGTCGCCGAGCCGACCGAACACCAGCGCACCGAACGGGCGCACCGCAAAGCCCGCGGCGAAGGTCAGCAAGGCCATGACGAAGGCGCTGCCCGAGGGCAGGGAGCTGAAGAAGTGCGTCGCGATGATCGCCGCGAGCGAACCGTAGAGGTAGAAGTCGTACCACTCGAACACGGTGCCGAGGCTGGACGCGATGATCACGCGCCGGTGGTTCGAGGTCAGTCCGCTGCCCGAGGGCAACGAGGATGCGGCAGTGGCCATGGAGTACGTCTCCCCTTTCTTGTGCGGCGGTATGGCAAGCGGGCGCCCGGCGACTGCGCGGGCGCCGCGGGATCAGAAGGTGTACATCGCGCTCAGGCTGAGCTGGTTGCCGCTGGTGGTCGTGTCCTGCACGCCGTCTGCGGTCGAATCCAGCTTGGCGTGCAGCCATTCCGCACCGAGCTGATACGGGCCGCTGGCATAGATCACGTTCAGGGCCGCCTGGCGGCTGCGCAGGAATCCGCTGGAACCGTTGCCGATCCAGCGCACCACATCGGCGCGATCGGACTTGGCCTGCGCATAGAACGCGTTGAGGCTCCAAGTCGGCGTGAACGCAAAGCCGGCCTGCACGAAGCCACCGGTCTCGTCGATGTCGCCGAACTGCGACAGGTTGCCGAAGATCTTGCCGATTCCGGTGCCCGTGTAGAGCGCGCCCTTGAGGTTGAACGGACCCTGCTTCCAGCTTCCGCCGATCTCGATCGCGCTGCTGTCCACTTCCGATTCCACCGGCACGGGGGCGCTGCCGTCGACGCCGCGCAGGTCGGCCTTGCTGTAGTGGCCGGCGACGAAGGCGACCCAGTTCGATCCCTGCGCGCGCAGACGCGCTTCCAGCTGCGGCTGGAAGTCGGCATTGCCGGCGCTGAGATAGTTCACGTTGTTGCCGGGGCCGTTCCACGCGCCCTGGAACGCGCCGACGTCGACACGGAACTTCGTGCCATCGGACGCGCCGTTGAGATCCTGCATCCACACCACGCCGGGGAAGCGCCAGCCGATCAGGCCGCTGCCGTAGCCGAGCGGAAAGCCGACATGCGTCAGCGATGTCGGCACGACATCCGACGGGAACATCAGATCCCACTGCTGGCCGATGCGGATGCGACTGCCGGAACCGGCATTGGCAATGTCCATGTAGGCCTGACGCAGGCGCGGCGTCGGCTGCGAAACGCTATAAGCGCCGGTGCCGTTGAAGCCGCCGAAGAAGTCCAGTTCGAGGCGGCCGCCGCCGGTCCAGTCGTCGTTGAGCCTGGCGCCGTTCACGTCGAGCCAGAAGCGCGTATTGCGCACATCGAAGCCGGACAGGCGGCCGTGCGATCCGGGTACCGGGTATTCGGCGTTCTGACCGTTGCCGAAGGTGAAGCTGCGGTCCTGCGAGAACGCGGTCGCGCTGACGAAGCCGTGGAATGCGACCGACATGCCGGGAGCCGTGGTGAAGACCGGAGTCTCCTTCTGTTCGGGCGGTGCGGGCGGCGGCGCGGGCGGTGCCTGCACGACCTGCGGCGGCGCATTGCGCTGTGCGCGCACCTCGGCCATCAGCTCATGCAGCTGGCGTTCGAGCTCGTTGACGCGCTGCTCGAGCGCCGCTTCGCGTTTGGAATCGGCCATTGCGGCGCCCGGAAGCGCCAGCAAGCAACCCAGTACCAATGCGGTCTTTCCCATGGTCGTGCCTCCCGACGAACCAAGCGTCGATGCAGAGTGCGCGGTGGCAGCCACCGCCGGCAATTGGGCTTTGGTCGCTCCCGACCAAAGTCGAAGGTCCGTCCCGGCGCGGACCCCGACGCGCATGGCAAACTCGAAATCCGCATCACCGCAGGAGAATCCCCATGTCGACCGTGCACCCCGTCACCGCCGCGTTCGCCGCGAAGGCGCGTGTGGACAAGGCCGCCTACGAGCGCGACTACGCCCAATCCGTGCGCGACCCGGAAGCGTTCTGGGGACGCATCGGCCAGCGGCTGGACTGGATCCGTCCGTACACGAAGGTGAAGGACACCTCCTTCGACGCCCGCGATTTCCGCATCCGCTGGTACGAGGACGGCCAGCTCAACCTCGCCGCGAACTGCCTCGATCGCCACCTCGACACGCGTGGCGACAAGACCGCGATCATCTGGGAAGGCGACAACCCGTCCGAATCGCGCCGCATCAGCTACCGCGAACTGCACGCCGAAGTGGGCAAGGCGGCCAACCTGCTGACCCACCTCGGCGTGAACAAGGGCGACCGCGTCGCGATCTACCTGCCGATGATCCCGGAAGTGGCGGTGGCCATGCTCGCCTGCGCGCGCATCGGTGCCGTGCACATGGTCGTGTTCGCCGGTTTTTCACCGGACTCCCTCGCCAGCCGCATAGCCGACTGCGGCTGCAAGGTCGTGATCACCGCCGACGAAGGCCTGCGCGGCGGCAAGAAGGTGCCGCTGAAGACCAACCTCGACGAAGCCCTGAAACGGCCCGGCACCAACACCGTCGAAACCGTGCTGGTGGTCAAGCGCACCGGCGGCGCGGTGTCCATGCAGGCGCCGCGCGACCGCTGGTGGTCGGCGCTGATGGACGGCCAGAAGACCGCGCACGCCGCCGTTCCGGTCGACGCCGAGCATCCGCTGTTCATCCTCTACACCTCCGGCAGCACCGGCAAGCCGAAGGGCGTGCTGCACACCACCGGCGGCTATGCCGTGTTCTGCTCCTACACGCACGAATGCGTGTTCGACCTGCGCGAAGACGACGTGTACTGGTGTACGGCCGACGTCGGCTGGGTCACCGGCCACAGCTATCTGCTGTATGGCCCGCTCGCCAACGGCGCGACCACGCTGATGTTCGAAGGCGTGCCCAACTTCCCCGACTCCTCGCGCTTCTGGGATGTCGTGGACAAGCACAAGGTCACGCTGTTCTACACCGCGCCGACCGCGATCCGCGCCCTGATGCGCGAGGGCGAGGCGCCGGTGAAGAAGGCATCCCGCGCCAGCCTGCGCCTGCTCGGCTCCGTCGGCGAACCGATCAACCCGGAAGCGTGGGAGTGGTACTCGCGCGTCGTCGGCGACGGGCGCTGCCCGATCGTGGACACCTGGTGGCAGACCGAAACCGGCGGCATCCTGATCTCGCCCCTGCCCGGCGCGACCGACCAGAAGCCCGGCTCGGCCACCTTGCCGTTCTTCGGCGTGAAGCCGGCGATCGTGGATGCCGCCGGCGTGATCCTGGAAGGCGCGGTCGAAGGCAACCTCGTGCTGACCGATTCATGGCCGGGCCAGATGCGCACCGTCTACGGCGACCAGCAGCGCTTCATCGATACCTATTTCAAGACCTATCCGGGCCTGTACTTCACCGGCGACGGCGCGCGCCGCGACGAGGATGGCTACTACTGGATCACCGGCCGCGTCGACGACGTGATCAACGTCGCCGGCCATCGTCTCGGCACCGCCGAGGTCGAGAGCGCGCTCGTCGCCCATCCCAAGGTCTCGGAGGCGGCGGTGGTCGGCTATCCGCACGACATCAAGGGCCAGGGCATCTACGCCTACGTCACGCTGAAGGCCGGCGAACAGCCGACCGAAGAGCTGCGCAAGGAACTGGTCAACTGGGTGCGCAGGGAAATCGGCCCGATCGCCTCGCCCGACTTCCTGCAATGGGCGCCGGGTCTGCCGAAGACGCGCTCGGGCAAGATCATGCGCCGCATCCTGCGCAAGATCGCCGAGAACGCACCGGACCAGCTCGGTGATACCTCCACGCTCGCCGATCCCTCGGTGGTGGCATCGCTGGTGGAAGAGCGCAAGGTGAAATAAGCACGGCGTCATCGCAGGACGTCCGCCATGCTTGGCGGGCGCCCTGCGGACCGCGCTGCTGCAAGCCTGCAAGCCGCTGGCACTGCGCCGCGGCGCGGCGCGCCGGCAGCGCAGCGTGGAATGCTTCCCGCAGGCCGCCATGGCTCCGCGGCCGTCCGCAGCCCGGCGACCATTGCCTCGATCCACTTCTGCCTCGATCCACTTCCGTCGCGTCGTCATCTTCCTCCGCAGCATGGCCCCCAGCATGACTACCCTCCTGATCGCCGACGACCATCCGCTGTTCCGCGAGGCTCTGAAAGGGG